>JAXDPC010000341.1:0-4108 GCA_034668525.1 Sphingomonadales bacterium | reverse complement strand
CGACCTCGTAGACCCGCTCGCCCGCCAGCGCGCCGGGAACGCGCGCGATCCGGCCGAGCAATTGCTCGTCGAGCAGGAAATTCTGGCCGAGCGCCTTCGCCGCGCTGAGCCCGTGACGGGCGATGATCTCGCGCAGCGGCGGGAGCGGGTCGCTCACCCGGACGCCATCCGCGCCGCGCAGGACGCCGCCAGCGCAATCGCCGCGATCATTGCCGCCGGATCGGCCCGGTCCCGCCCGGCAATGTCGAAGGCGGTGCCGTGGTCGGGCGAGGTGCGGACGATCGGCAGCCCCAAAGTGATGTTGACGCCTTCATCGAAGTGGAGCGCCTTGAGCGGGATCAGCGCCTGATCGTGATACATGCACAGGGCCGCGTCGTAGCCGGCGCGAGCGCGGGCATGGAACATGCTGTCGGCGGCGAGCGGGCCGGTGACGTCCGCTTCCTCCTCCTCCCGCAGCCGCGCGACCGCCGGAGCGATGATGTCGAGATCCTCGCGGCCGAGCGCGCCGTCCTCGCCGGCATGCGGGTTGAGCCCGGCGACGGCGAGACGCGGCCTCGCGATCCCGAACTGGCGGCGCAGGCCCCGGATGACGGTGCGCCCCTTGCCGACGATGAGGTCGGCGGTGAGCGCCCCCGGCACGTCGGCCAGGGGCAGGTGGGTCGTGACCGGAACCGTGCGCAGGCTCGGCCCGGCGAGCATCATCGCCACCTTCTCCGGGGCGATGCCGCAACGCTCGGCGACGAACTCGGTCTGGCCGGGATGGACGAAGCCGATCTTGTAGAGCTGGGCCTTCGATACCGGTCCCGTGACGATCGCCGCGGTCGCGCCGGAGCGGGTCAGGCCGACGGCGAGCTCGAGCGCATCGAGCGCGCTGCGCGCGCCGTCGCCGTCGGGGCGGCCCGGCTCGACCCGGCAGCGCTCGCCGACGCGGAGGAGGGGGAGCGCGCGGCCGAAGCAGGCTTGCGCTTCATCGGGCGAGGCGATCGCCTCGACCGGACCGTTCCAGACGGCGGTGAGGGCGGCGATCTCGCCGACGACGAAGAAAGGCGGCAGAGCCTCGCTCTCCCGCCTTTCCCAGCTTTTCGCGATCACTTCCGCGCCGATTCCCGCCGGGTCGCCCAGCGAGACGGCGAGCGGCAGGGCCAAGCGCGTAGCCCTAGCGATATTCGATGACGGCGTCGCGCCTGAGGTCGCGCATCAGGCGCTGGGCGCGGCGGTTGACCCTCTCGTCCTCGATCTGCTGCTGCAGCGCCTCGAAGGTCGGCAGGGTCGGCTGCGGATCGTCGCGCCCGCACAGGACGAGGACGCTGACCCGCGTGTCGGTCGAGCCGAACGGCCGCGTCGCCTGGCCGATGCTGAGGCTGAGCAGCATCTCCTGGAGCGGCAGGGGCAGCTCGCGGACCCGGACCTGGTCGTTGGTGACCATCTCGGCCCCGATCCGGGTCGCCGCCGCCTGGGCTCCGCCGCAGCCGCCCATCGTCTGGGTGGTCTGGACGAGCCGTTCGATCGCGGGCCGGGCCTGGGCTTCGGGCGTGCCGGTGGGGAAACCGATCGACATCTGGATCAGGCTCAGGACGGCGTCGCGCGGATCGGGCATCAGGATCGAGCGGGCGTCGGCCAGGGCGATGATTGAAAAGCCGCCGGGAACGGCGATCGGCGGGCTTATCGAGCCGACCGGCATCTCCAGGACCGCGCGCGAGAGCGGATCGGGCAGCTGCTCGGCGCGCACCCAGCCGAGATCTCCCCCGACCGCTGCGGTCGAGGCTTCGGAGAACTGGCGGGCATAAGCCGGGAAAGAGGCGCCGGCGCGGAGCTGTTGCAGGATGCGCAGCGCGTTGGCCTGCGCCTCGGCGGCATTTTCGGGAGTCGCCGAGAGGAAGATCTCGCTGACCCGGAACTCGCGGGTCCCACGGGACGCGTTCATCCGATCGAGGATCGCGCGGACTTCGTCTTCGCCGACGTTGACGAACGGAGCGATGCGCTGGTTCATGTAGCGCTGCCAGGCGAGCTCGGCGTGGATCTGGCGGCGGATCGAGCGCTCGGACGAGCCGATCGTGCGCAGATAGGCCCCGAAATTCTGCCGCGTATGCTGCGAACGCTCGGCGACCCGCGTATAGGCGCCGTCGACGTCGCGCTGGCTGACCTCGATCTCGAGCTGCTGCGCGGCCTGGATCTGCAGCGATTCATCGATGAGGTTGCGCAGCACCTGCTGGCGGATGCGCTGCAATTCCTCGGGCGGGATCTGGACGTTCTGCGAGGCGACGATCAGCGCCAGGCGGTGATCGATGTCGGATTCGGTGATGACGTCGCCGTTGACGATCGCGGTCGCCTTGCGGACGTTGGGATCGGCGCGTCCGAGGAACTGGACCTCGTCGGGAATGGTGAGGCCACCTTCGGGCGGCGGCGCCTGCCGGGTGCCCTGGGCCGCCGCCATCACCGACAGCAGCGAGCCGGCCAGCGCCATCGCCGCCCTGGAAAGAGTACCGAGCTTCATCATTCCTCCAATAAATGCAGGCGCCTAGTTCTGCCCCGGCGTTGCTGAACCGGACCTTAGCGCCCGAGATTGCGAAGCGCCACCCGGAACAGGAAGGTGTTGCCCCTGCGCGCGTCGAAGGTGGTCTCGTAATCGCGCCGCCAGGTGAGGCCGAGCTGGATGCAATCGTCGTCGTAGAGGATGCCGAGCCGGTGGCGGACGGGGGAGAAGCCGTCGGTGGTCGAGGTCGGATCCTCCTCGGCGCTGGTGAGGTCGATCACGGTCGAGCCGAACAGCGACCATTGCCGCGCGACCTGGACCCGGCCGCCGAACCTGATCTCCTCGCGGTCGCGAAGATCCTCGATCGCGGGATCGATATTGCGGTCGAGGCGCAGGTAGCCGATGCTGGCGTAGGTTCGCCGGCCGCCGACCACGGCGTCGACCTCGTTCCTGCGGATCGCGAACGTATCCTTGTCGAGCCGGAAGCGGTGGGTGAAGGCGATGTCGCGGCCCAAGCGGACGTTGGTCCGCCCGACGATGTCGGAGAAGCGGTCGGAGAGGCCGGTCCCCTGCGGCAGGATGCTGGTGCGGTTGTTGAGCCGGTAGCTCTGGCCGATGTTGGACCGGATCGCGATCCCGCGCAGGTCGAGGTCCCAATCGGCGCCGTAGGTGACGCGAAGGCCGTCCTCCCAGCGGTCGTAGCCCGGAAAGCGGTTCAGCGCGAACAGGTTCGAATCCTCGAGGTCGACGGCGCGGGCGTCCTCGTTCGGAACGTCCACATTGTCCGTCGGCGGCGACGCGACGAGCTGGAGGCGGGGCGTCAGCCGCTGCGTGCCGCCGAGGAAGGGCCCCGCCAGCGGCCAGCGCACGTCCGCCGCGACCGCGCCGATCAGACGGCCGCTCCACCCCTCGGCGCCGCGATAGATCACGGTCTGGGTGAGGTGCGTGTCGTTGGCATGATAGAGGTCGCCGCGGGCATAAGCGGTGAGCGTCATCTCCTGGCCCATCCCCGTGATCGACCGGCGCTCCCAGCGCGCGCTGGCGAAGGCGCGCTGGCTGTCCTGGCCTTCCGCCCGCAGGATCGAGAGGCTGTTGGCCTGGATCTCGATCCGGCCGTCCCACACCGGATCGGCGAAGCGGAAGCGCGCGTCCACCGCCGGCAGCGCGATCGGCTGGCGCCCCTGGGTGTCGTCGGGGCGCAGGCTCTCGAACGCCCAGCCGGCGATCGAGATGTAGCTGTCGGCGGTGATCCGCTCCGCATCGACCAGCGAACGCAGCCGGTCCTCGCGCGAGATGTCGTAGCGCCTGAGGAAGGTGCGGTCGGTGGCGTAGCGCAGCGAGCCGGTCACGCTCCAGCGCGGGTCGAGCTGGAAGCGGCCGTTGGCGTCGAGATAGGCGCGGATGCCGCTCTCGACGCCGAGCGGCTGCGGCAGGTTCGGGTCGGCGGCGCGGAGCCGCGAGCCCTGGGTGACGTAGGCATGCACCTGATAGGCGCCGAGCCGGTTGAGCGCGCGATACTGTCCTTCGAACATGGGCAGGACGTCGCTGTAGACGTGCGGGGTCAGGGTCAGGTCGCGGTTGCGGGCGAGGCGGAAATAATAAGGGACGACGATCTCGAGCCCGTTGGAGCGGGAG
>JAXDPC010000340.1:0-10364 GCA_034668525.1 Sphingomonadales bacterium | reverse complement strand
GTCGGCGCCCCATTCGACCAGCTTCTCCGCCTCGCAATAGGCCAGCGCCTCGGCGGCGCGGGCGCCGAGGGGGATCGCCCAGCTGCCGAGCGCGCGGCCCTGATCGTCGGCGACCTGCACGATGGTGGCGCGCGCGAGCTCGTCGGCAATGGCCGGAGGCAGCGGGGCGAAGACCGCGCCTTCGCCGAGCGCGGGGGGGAGATCGACCGGCGCGGCACGCAGCGCGCGCGCCTGGCCGCCGGGCGCGAGGCTGAGCGAAAATAGCCGGCCGGAGCGGCGGAAGCCGCCCGGCAGGTCCGGTGCGGCGAGGATGATGTCGTAGCGGCCGGAGCCGGGAATGGTGCGCAGGATGAATGTCGCCGGCGTCGGCGTGCCTTCGAGGCGGCGGGTGAGCACGCAGCGGTCGGTCGCGCCGTCGAGGTGCCAGCGCGCCGGCTGGACGGGGGCGGGCGCGGTTTGCGCCGCCGCGGGCGCAGCGCTCGCGAGGATGAGGGCCGCCGCCGGAACGGGAAGTGTCTTCAGCATTCAGGGTCCCAACGGCGCCGCTGCGCCTGCTCTAAGTCTTTGCGGCTACACGACTTATCCTGGCGTGTACAGGAGCTAGCGGTACATGCCCTCGCGCAGGTTGATGCCGTGCTCGACCCAGATCTTGAGCGCGCACAGCATCTGCGACCAACCCATGCAATTGCCGTAGGAAGCGGCGAGGCCGGCCGCGGTGTCGCGCCAGCCTTCCTCGGCGACCGACACCCTGGTGCGGCCGTCGGCGGTCGGCTCGAAGGTGAAGGTGACCTTGGTACTGTAGCCGGCCGGCCCGTCCTCGTTCGCCGCCCAGCGCAGGACGATGCGCTCGTTCGCCTCGGCTTCGACGACCTCGACCGGGAAGGCGCCGGGAAAATCGTGGAACTCCCAGCTGACGACCGTGCCCGTCTCGAGCCGCCCCTCGGCTCCGCCGGTGGTGAAATAGCGCGACAGCTGCTCAGGATCCGCGACGGCTTCAAACACCTGTTCGACGGGACGGGCCACGTGCGCGAAAGCCGTGAACTTCAGCTCCATCCGCTTCGGCTCCTCGGCTGATCCCCCTGCATCCCCCGGCCACCTATTGTTGCACGGTCGCTGCCCGGATCTCGGGAAGTCTTGCTGGTTCCTCTCACGGAGCCGACTTCGTGACGACTGGTTCTGGCTTTGCGGGCGAGCCCCGCTTCGGTCCGGCGATGGTGACCGCGGCGACGCTCAATGCGGCGAGCCCAAGCCATAACGTCACCGCGCAGGTCCAGGAAAGGATCTGCGCCAGGAACAGACCGTATGGACCGCCCATCGCTGCGAGCATCCCGGCAAAGATGTAGATGACCGGCAGCAGCTTGCCAAAGGTCCGCAGCGGTCTCGCTTCTTCGTTGCTGGTCTTGAACGTCTCCCAGCAGCCCCCCTGAAAGCGGTCTTCGATGATCGCCTGGATGCGCCTGAGCGGTCGCTCGTTGATGAGAATGATCTGCTCGTTTCGCTTGTCGAGGCGGCTGAAACAGACGACGAGAATGTAAGCCGTGAAGCTCAGCATCGCCGACATCACGTAATAGAATGAATGAGCCGCGTCACCCTTTGTGACAAGAGTGGCATATGCATTGGAAAAAAACGAAAGCGAGACAATGAAAAAATTGAAAGTAGTGAGCCGCTGGGCGGCGTGATATGCAAAAAGATCATAATAATGCTTCGTCACGACCTCGAAGCGCTTTGGGTCGGCCTCCAGCCAACCTTTCAGTTCTGCGCTTATGGAGTCGGACATATCATGCAGCCCGCCGGTCGCGCCGCATCGACATGAACCACGCCAGCGCTTCGGCCATCAGGTCCGCAGGTGCAAAGCGCTCGGGCTCTGCCCAATCGATATGGAACGTCTCCAATCCTTCCACCTCCTGCAACTTGCTGTTGCGGCTGTGGCGCAGGCTGTCTTCGAAATAGGCAAGCGTCGTCGGAGCGAGTATTGTCCGGCGGACCAGCGCCAGCTGGCGTCCCTTCGGAACCCGTCCGACGAAGAAGATTTCCTGTGGGCGCAGCTCGTGCGCGTCGAGGAATGAGAGCGCGCGGTCGATCGCCGCGCGTCCGGAGCGTGCCGTCAGCAGGAAGAACGGGCGGCCGGCGAGACTGAGCTCGCGCGCCAGTCCAAGCAGCGGGCCGGGCTCCGGCAGGGTCTGGCGATCGGCCAGGATCGCCTGGAGCGTCAGGTGGCGCAGATAGGGCGTGTCGTACAGGTCCGGCACGATCCCGTAATGTCGCGCCGCCTGGCAAAGCTCCTTCCGTTCGCCAGGTTGCTCGGGGAGCTTGTACGCCAGATCCTCGCGAGGCGCGCAAAGTACGCCGTCGAAATCGAATATCGCGACCGGCGGACGGCCCGCGGCGCTGAACTCCGAATCGAAGCGATCCAGCGTCGGGATCCGCGCCGGGTCTTCAGGATTCAGGATATGCATTCCGCGCTCCGTACAGCATTGGCGCCGCCGCGCGAGTGTAGCGGTTACCCCGCAGCGGCGCTACATGCCCCGGAAGATTCCTGTGGAAGGTCTGTCATGGACGAAGGTTTGCCGGACATCGAGGTACAGCGGAAAATGGTGCTGTCGATGGTGCGCGCGGTACTGGGAACGCAACGTTACACCTATCTAAGCGGACCGATCACGACGGGCCGTCGGTTCGTCGAATGGCAGCGCGAACATGGCCGTCCCATCGCCGACGCCGACGAATGGAAACGCGAACGCGTGCGGGCGGTGATCACGCCGAGCTGCGACGCGCTCTTTCAGGAGGCCGAGACGCTTCGGGGCAGTGGACGCCACGTCATTGATCCCGGCAGCTTCGAGGCGCGGGACCGCATGTGGCAACAATCCGACTATTATCGGCTGTGGGATGAAGTGATCACAGCTCATGCTTCGGAGGTTTGCTTCGTCAACGGGTGGGAGTTCAGCGCTGGGTGCGTGCTCGAATATGGATGCGCATTGAAGTGCGGGCGGCCGACGCGGACGATGGC
The DNA here is from genome assembly GCA_034668525.1 of Sphingomonadales bacterium. Classification (GTDB taxonomy): domain Bacteria; phylum Pseudomonadota; class Alphaproteobacteria; order Sphingomonadales; family Sphingomonadaceae; genus Allosphingosinicella. The sequence goes on along the minus strand of JAXDPC010000340.1, from coordinate 7,360 downwards.
TGGCGAAGACATGTCGAAGGCGGCGGCGTTCGCTCTGATCCAGGATGCGCTAGTCCATCTGCGTGACGAAGACGAGCAGATCACGAAGCTGCGCGACGACATCATTCGATATCGAGCGGCGATCGAGATGGAGTGACCATGCGCAAGGACGAAACCCTGAACCGGCTCGCCGACACGATCAACGTCGCGCAGTTCGTGGCCTTCGAGCCGACGCCGAACGGGCCGTCCCAGACATATGCGCGCGTGTTCGGGAGCAGCCCCGACGAACGGTTCGCGGACATGGAACAGGCCGTCTCGACGCTGCTGTCGCGTAGCGGCGAAGCATCGGTCAACGTGCGAAGCTATCTGCCGCACGACAAGCAGAGCAAGGAATTCGTCTACGGGCTCAGATCGGCCGCCGAGGCGGCTTCGGCGGTCCGACGCCTGACCGCCGAAGGGCTTTATACCATCGTCAACGAAACCATCGACGTGGCCGACGGCGGCGTCTCCGGCGTCGTGCTGGGCGACGTGATCGAGTTCGCACCCGATGCAACCCCGCGCGCAGTGGAAGGAAGCGATGCCGCGTCGCTGCCGCGGCAGATGGGGCTGGCGATCCTCGAGACGGTCTACGGCTTCCGTCCGGCGGTCGATCTCGCTCCCGAGATCCGGTTGGAGTTCAGCCTGCACCCGCAGCCACGCGGTTGGCGCCACAGTCATACGATCGGCTGGGAGTTCGAGACGGTCCGCAATTTCGACAACGCGGCGAGTCTTCGATGGCCTAACGCCTTCAGCCGCATGATCGGGGACAAGCTCTTCGGTTTGCTTGTCGCGCATCACGTTGGTCTGGCCGTGCCCCATACGCTTGCCATTCTGCGCCGGCTGGCCCCCTTCTCGTTCGGGACCGCCACCGGTGCCGCCGGGGTCTGGCTCCGCACCAGTCCGCGCGAGCAGCAGCCGGGCCAATATTCCACCGTCAAGGGATGGGCGGATCCGTTCCGGCTGCTGGCAGAGGAAGATCCCGACGGCGAGGTGATCGCTTCGGTGCTGTCGCAGGCGGCCATCCAGGCGCGATGGTCCGGCGCCTCCCTCGTTCTCGCGGACGGGCGGATCGTGGTGGAAGGAACGGCCGGGGAGGGCGCGGAGCTGATGCTCGGCCAGTCCGCCATGCAGCCTCTGCCGGAGCGCGTAACCGAAAGCGTGCTTGCTGTGCACGAGGCGCTGCGTCGCCTCGGGCCAATGCGATTCGAGTGGGTCCACGATGACAGCCGGACGTGGGTCGTGCAGCTGCACCGGGGCGTTTCTCAATCGTCCGAATCCATGATCGTGCCGGGACAGGCGCGGCAATGGCGCCGATTCGATCCGGGAGAAGGGTTGGCAGCCCTGCGCGACCTGATAAGCGGCCTGCCCGCGGAATGTGGGATCGAGCTTACGCGCGGTGTCGGCCTGACCAGCCACGTCGCAGACGTGCTCAGACGTGCCGGAATTGTCTCGCGTTTCGTCCAGTCCTGATCGTCGCGCGCAGGCTTGCCGAGGCGTGGCTCCCGTGGGCAGGCCGCCACCGGCGGAGTTTCACTCGGTCCGCGCCAGCCACTCCTCGAGCCACTTGATCGTATATTCTCCCTCGAGGAACTCCGGATCCCGGACCAATTTCTGGTGGAGGGGGATGGTTGTCTTCATGCCCTCGACGACGAACTCCTCGAGCGCGCGCCTGAGGCGCATGATGCAGCGCTCGCGGGTGGTGCCGTAGACGATCAGCTTGGCGATCATCGAATCGTAATAAGGCGGCACCTTGTAGCCGGCGTAGAGGCCGGAATCGACGCGCACGTGCATGCCGCCGGGCGCGACGTAATTCTTCACCAGGCCGGGCGAGGGGACGAAGGTCTGCGGATCCTCCGCATTGATCCGGCATTCGATGGCGTGGCCGCGCAGGTTGATCTGGCCCTGCTCGCAGGAGAGGCCTTCGCCGGCGGCGATCCGGATCTGCTCGCGCACCAGGTCGATGCCGCTGATCATCTCGGTCACCGGATGCTCGACCTGGAGCCGGGTGTTCATCTCGATGAAGTAGAATTCGCCATTCTCGTAGAGGAATTCGATCGTGCCGGCGCCGCGATAGCCCATCTCGGCCATCGCCTTGGCGACCACGCCGCCCATATGTTCGCGCTGCTCGGCCGAGATGACCGGGGAGGGCGCTTCCTCGAGCACCTTCTGGTGGCGGCGCTGGAGCGAGCAGTCGCGCTCGCCGAGATGGACGGCCTTGCCCTCGCCGTCGCCGAACACCTGGAACTCGATGTGGCGCGGATCGCCGAGATATTTTTCGAGATAGACGGTCTCGTCGCCGAACGCGTTCTTCGCCTCCGAGCGCGCCTGCATCATCTGGCTTTCGAGCTCGTCCTCGGAGCGGACCACTTTCATGCCGCGGCCGCCGCCGCCCGAAGCGGCCTTGATGATCACCGGATAGCCGGCCTCGGCGGCGATCTGCCGCGCCTCCTCGAAGCCTTCGACCGGGCCGTCGGAGCCGGGGACGAGCGGCAGGCCGAGCTTCGCCGCGGTCCGCTTGGCCTCGATCTTGTCGCCCATGATCCGGATATGCTCGGGCTTGGGGCCGATCCAGACGATGTTGTGCAATTCGACGATCTCGGCAAAGCGCGCATTTTCCGAGAGGAAGCCGTAGCCGGGGTGGATGGCGTCGGCGTGGCTGATCTCGGCGGCCGAGATGATGTTGGGGATGTTGAGATAGGATTCGCCGGCGGGCGGCGGTCCGATGCAGATCGCCTCGTCGGCGAGGCGGACGTGCATCGCCTCGGTGTCCGCGGTCGAATGGACCGCGACGGTCTTGATCCCCATTTCGTGGCAGGCGCGGTGGATGCGCAGCGCGATCTCGCCGCGGTTCGCGATCAGGACCTTCTGGATCTTCATTATTCGACGATCACCAGCGGCTGATCGAACTCGACGGGCTGGCCGTCCTGGACGAGGACCTGGCGGACGGTGCCGGCGCGCGGCGCGACGATCGGATTCATCACCTTCATCGCCTCGATGATGACCAGGGTGTCGCCCTCCGCGACCGTTCCGCCCGGAGCGACGAACGGCCGCGCGCCGGGCTCGCCGGCGAGATAGACGGTGCCGACCATCGGCGACTTGACCGCGCCGGGATGATTGGCCGGGGAGACGTCCGCGGAGGGAGCCGGAGCCGCGGACGGAGCAGGCGCCGCGGCGGGCGCGGGCGCCACGTTCTGCACCGCCTGCGCGGCCGTCAGCTGACGCTTGACCGCGATCCGCCGGTCGCCGTCGGCGACCTCGATCTCGGTCAGCCCGTTCTCGTTGAGCAGCTCGGCGAGCTGGCGCACGAGGTCGGCGTCGACGCGCATGCCCCCGTGCGAGCCTTCGGTTTCTTCGGTCATTCTCTATCCCCTGACTTGGGGTGGGCCTTACTCAGAGACGGGCCGCCGCGTCCAGAGCAAGCTCGTAGCCGAGCGCGCCGAAGCCGGCGATCGTCCCCTTCGCTGCGCGCGCGACGAGGCTCCGCCGCCGGAAGCTCTCGCGCGCCGCCGGATTGGAAAGATGGACCTCGATCACCGGCACGTCGACGGCGCGGATCGCGTCGTGCAGTGCGACGGAGGTGTGGGTGAAGCCGCCCGCATTGAGGATCACCGCTTTGGCGCCGAGCGCGTTGGCCTCGTGCAGCCAGTCGATCAGATGCCCCTCATGGTTCGACTGCCGCATGTCGATCGCGAGGCCGAGCGCGCGGGCGCGGTCGTCGAGCCGCCCGGCAATGTCGTCGAGCGTGTCCGCGCCGTATACTTCCGGCTCCCGCGTCCCGAGCAGGTTGAGGTTCGGCCCGTTGAGCACGAAGATGAGAGGTGGCGTGGCCATGGCCTGCGCCTATATGCGGCTCGCAAAGGGAGCGCAAAGGCGCGTGGACGAGACAGTCTCGATCAGGGTCAACGGCGCGCACCGGCGGGTGCCGGCGGGGATCAATGTCGCCGATCTCGCGCTGGAGCTCGGGCTCGATCCGGCGCGGGTGGCGGTGGAGCGGAATCTGGAGATCGTGGCGCGCTCGACGCTGGGCGATGTCGCAGTCGAGGACGGGGACGATTTCGAGATCGTGACCTTCGTCGGCGGGGGCTGAGCCCGGGCTCAGATCGTGTTGGCGGCCTCGGCGGGCGGAATCGGCATCTCGACGCCGTAGCCGGTGGCGATCCGCCGGACCTCCTCGAAGGTGGCGGCGATCTCGACCTGGGCTGCGACGAAGGCGGCGAGGGCGCGCTCCGTCTCGGCGGGCTTGGCGCCGACCATGTTCATCGCCCGCTCCTCGGCGGCGGCGGCGCGCTCCCAGGCGCGGACATGGGCCTGATAGGCGTTCCAGAAGTTCTCGGGCGCCGCGCCGCGCGGGATGGCGCGGATCGCCGTCGCCACTTCGCGCGTGCTGAGGCGGCTTGCGTCGACATTGTCGGCGGCCAGAATGCGCGCGATCTCCTGCCGATCGGTTTCGCGGATGCTCTCCTGCTCGTCGTGCGCGGCGATGGGATCGGCCGCGGCCGGGACGGCGAGCAGGGTGAGCAGGGCCGGCGCGACGATTCGTAGGATCCTCATGTCCGCTCCGTTCAGTTCGGACCGAGCCTAAGCCCCAGCGGGAGAAAGTAAATGACGGGCTTCCGCGCGGCGCGCCAAAGCCTATATCGCGGACCGAGCCTCCTTCGATCGGACGACCGCCTTGAACGCAGAAAGCCGCATCGCCGCGACCGACCGGGACGATCGCTGGACCGTCGCCGGGCGCAGCTTCTCCTCGCGGCTGATCGTCGGTAGCGGCTTGTACTAGTGGTTCGAGCTGAATGGGGCGGCGGTCGAGGCTTCGGGGGCCGAGATCGTCACGGTCGCGGTGCGGCGGGTCAACATCGCCGATCCCAAGCAGCCGATGCTCACCGACCATATCGATCCGAAGGTTTACACCTATCTCCCGAACACGGCCGGCTGCTTCACCGCCGAGGACGCGATCCGGACGCTGCGGCTGGCGCGCGAGGCGGGCGGCTGGAACCTGGTCAAGCTCGAGGTGCTGGGCGAGGCGAAGACGCTCTACCCGGACATGCGCGAGACGCTGCGGGCGACCGAGGTGCTGGTCAAGGAGGGCTTCGAGCCGATGGTCTATTGCGTCGACGATCCGATCGCCGCGAGGCAGCTCGAGGAAGCGGGCGCGGTCGCGATCATGCCCCTGGGCGCGCCGATCGGCTCCGGGCTCGGCATCCAGAACCGGGTGACGATCCGGCTGATCGTCGAGGGGGCGAAGGTGCCGGTGCTGGTCGACGCGGGCGTGGGCACCGCCTCGGACGCGGCGGTGGCGATGGAATTGGGCTGCGACGGAGTCCTCATGAACACCGCGATCGCCGAGGCCAGGGAGCCGGTGACGATGGCGCGGGCGATGAAGGCGGCGGTCGAGGCCGGCCGCCTCGCCTACCGCGCCGGCCGCATGGGCCAGCGCCGCTACGCCGACCCGTCGAGCCCGCTCGCCGGGCTGATCTGACCTTCGGTTCCTCCCCATCGGCTTTGCCGATGGGGAGGAATTAGGAGGCCTTCAGCTCGGCTTTGGCTTGCTCGTACTGGCGCGCCAGCTCGTCGACATAGTCGCCGGCGCGGCGGACCCGGTCGACGGCGCCGATGCCCTGGCCCGAGCCCCAGATGTCGCGCCAGGCCTTTTTCGCGCTCTGGCCGCCGGCGAAGTCCATCTTGGTGACGTCGCCCTGCGGGAGATTGTTCGGATCCATCCCCGCCGCCTCGATCGAGCTGCGCAGATAATTGCCGTGGACGCCGGTGAAATAGCTCGAATAGACGATGTCGGTGGCGCGCCCGTCGACGATGCCCTGCTTGTAGGCCTCCACCGCATTGGCCTCCTCGGTCGCGATGAAGGGCGAGCCGATATAAGCGAGGTCGGCGCCCATCGCCCTTGCGGCGAGGATGGCGCGGCCGGTCGCGATCGCGCCCGAGAGGCAGAGCGGCCCGTCGAACCACTGCCTTATCTCCTGGACCAGGGCGAAGGGGGAGAGGGTGCTGGCATGGCCCCCCGCGCCGGCGGCGACCGCGATCAGGCCGTCCGCGCCTTTCTCGATCGCCTTGCGCGCGAAGCGGTCGTGGATGATGTCGTGGAGCGTGATCCCGCCCCAGCTATGGACGCCCTGATTGACCTCGACCATCGCGCCCAGCGAGGTGATCACGATCGGCACCTTCCACTTCGCGCAGGTCGCCATGTCGGCCTCGAGCCGGTCGTTCGAGCGGTGGACGATCTGGTTGACCGCGTAGGGCGCGGACGGGCGGTCGGGATTGTCGCGGTCCCAGGCGGCGAGCTCCTCCTCGATCCGGTGGAGCCATTCGTCGAGCAGCGACTGCGGACGCGCGTTGAGCGCGGGAAAGGAGCCGACGATCCCCGCCTTGCACTGGGCGATGACGAGGTCCGGGTTGGAGACGATGAAGAGGGGGGCGCCGATCGCGGGGATGCGGAGCCGGTCGAACAGAGCGGGCAGGGTCATTGCGCCGCCTTAACGGCAAAAGGCGCGAAGGCAAAAGAAAGGCCGCCGGTCCGGGGACCGGCGGCCTTGCCGAGCGGGGGGCGCTCAGAAGATGAAGTCGCTCGCCACCAGCAAATGCGAGCCGGCGAGCTCGATCTGGAGATCGGGCACCATGTCGCCGTTGAAATCGGCTTCGATGAAGGTCGAGCCGAAGCCGCGGCTGTAGCGCACCTGATCGCCGGCGCCAGTGAAGGCCATCGCGCCGATGAACGACCAGTTGCCGCCGATCGTGCTCAGATCGATCCTGTCGAAGCCCTGCTGGAAGTCGAGGATCGCGTCGCGGCCGAGGCTCTGGGTGCTGTCCTCGAAGCTGTCGAAGCGGAACACGTCCCGCCCGGAGCCGCCGGTCATCGTGTCCCGGCCGCCGCCGCCGACCAGCAGGTCGTTGCCGGCGCCGCCGTCGAGCGTGTCGATGCCGCCCTGGCCGTAGACGGAATCGTTGCCGCCGAGCGCGCTGATGCTGTCGTTGCCGGCCGACCCGAACAATTCGTCATTGCCGCTGGTCGGGGCGCCGTTCAGCGACACGAAGTCGAACCGGTCGAGCGCGTGGGAGCCGGAAAGCTCGATCTGCATGTCGGCGCGGCGGTCGCCGTCGGCGTCATACTCGACGATCGTCTGGTCGGCCAGCGTGGCCGCGCGCACCTGGCCCGCGGTTCCGGAGAAGGCGTCCCCGCCGATGAACGTCGTCGCGCCGACCGCGCTGAGGTCGATCTTGTCGCCCTCGGCGAAGTCGGTGATGACGTCGCGGGTCGCGCCGACGCCGCTGTCGGTGCGTGTCGAGTAGCGGAACAGGTCGTTGCCCGCGCCGCCGCTCAGCGTGTCCTTGC
>JAXDPC010000339.1:0-3053 GCA_034668525.1 Sphingomonadales bacterium | reverse complement strand
GCCGCTCGACGACGAGGAATCGCAGGGCCGGGCGCGGCTCTTCGTGCGCAGCCAGGCGAGCGCGTTCAATTCGGTCGGCGAGATCTGGGCGCCCAAATACCGGCAGGCGGCGTTCGGCGCCTTCCTGACGACGCAGGACAATGCCCGCCGCGCGCTCGATTTCGCCTATCGCGACGTGCTCGCCGCCTGGGACGAGTTCCTGCGCCAGGCGCCGCGCGGCCGGCCGATCATCCTCGCCGCGCACAGCCAGGGGAGCCTACACCTCACCCGCCTGCTCGCCGAGCGCATCGCCGGCCGGCCGGAGGCGCAGCGGATCGCCGCCGCTTATGTGATCGGCTGGCCGATCTCGCTCACCGCGGACCTGCCGGCGCTCGGCCTCGCCCCCTGCAGGCGGCGCGCCGAAGCGGGCTGCATCGTCAGCTGGCAGAGCTTCGGCGAGCCCGCCGACCCCAAGATGGTGACCGACGTCTACGACGAATCGCGCGGCCCGACCGGGACGCCGCGGGCCGGGACGCGGATGCTGTGCGTCAATCCGCTCACCGGCAATCAGGACGACGAGGGCGCGCGCGAGGCCAATCTCGGCACCCTGTTCCCGAACGAGGATTTCACCGAGGCCGAGTTCCGCCCCGGCGCCATCCCCGCCCGCTGCGACGTCCGCGGCTTCCTGCTGATCGGCGAAGACCCGCCCGAGCTCGGCGGGCATGTCCTCCCGGGCAACAATTATCACGTCTACGATTACGCCCTGTTCTGGGCCAACGTCCGCGCCGACGCCGAGGCGCGGCTCACCACCTTCCTCGCGCGATGATCACCGGGAGCGCCGCCGACTATCGCGACGCGCTGGCGGAGGGCGGGCGGCTGATGGGGCTCGACGTCGGGACCAAGACGATCGGCGTCGCGCTCTGCGATTCGCAATGGACGATCGCGACCGCCGCCGAACTGGTCCGACGGAGCAAATTCTCGGCCGATCTCGACAGGCTGAAGGCGCTCGCCGCGGCGCAGCAGGTGCGCGGCCTGGTGGTCGGCCTGCCGCTCAATCTCGACGGCTCGGAGAGTCCGCGCACGCAGTCGGTGCGCGCCTTCGCACGCAACCTTGCGCCGCTCGGCCTGCCGATCCTGCTCTGGGACGAGCGCTGGTCGACGCAGGCGGTGACCCGGACCCTGATCGACGCCGACGCCAGCCGCGCGCGCCGCGCCGACCTCGTCGACAAGATGGCCGCGGCCTACATCCTCCAGGGGGCGATCGACGCGCTGACGATGGGGTAAGGGGGGACAGTTACTTTGCTGGTAGAGGGGGGACAGTTACTTTCCTCGCCACGGTACGAAGCCTCCGCCGCGGCGCGTTAAAGTAACTGTCCCCTCCGCCCCGCCCCGGGGACAGTTACTTTCATCACGGCGGTGCGAAGCCTCTCACCGCCGCGGGCGAAAGTAACTGTCCCCTCCCCTCGCTCAGAGGTTCAACGCCAGCGCACCGAGGCCGATCGCGGCGAAGAAGGCGAGGACGCAGATCAGCTGCCACGGCACCCACCCGACCCGGTCGAGGTTGCGCCGCCGGTTGCGCGCCCAATCGGCCAGGCCGGCCAGCACGGCGACGGCCGCGGCGGTTCCTGCCGCCCACCAGGCGATCGCTTGCGCCGTCATTCGCGATTCGTCATGCCGCGCCCTCGTCCGCGCCTGCCGATGTAGGGAGATCAGAACGATGCGCCAGACCCAGCGCCGCCGCCTCGCATTTCTAGCCGCTCTGCCCCTGGTCCTCACCGCGACGGCCTGCCCCCCGCTCGAATCGGTGAGCAGCGACCGGCCGGGCTCGCGGGGAGGGCAGCGCGCCGCGCTCGCGGAGGCGATTGCCGCGCCGACGCGCACCCCGGCCAACATCGCGCGCGACCGCTACCGCCATCCTTACGAAACGCTCGCTTTCTTCGGCGTGCAGCCCGCCGACACGGTGGTCGAGATCTGGCCCGGCGGCGGCTGGTACACGGAGATCCTCGCGCCTTATCTGCGCTCCGGCGGCGGCGCGCTGTGGGCCGCGACGATCGACGGCCGCCCCGGCCCCCTCGCCCGGCTGCAAGAGGCTCAGCCCGAGCTCTACGGCGCCATCCGCTTCACCGAGTTTCCGAATTTCAGCCGCGGCCAGGCCCCTCTGCCCGAAGGCGGGGCCGACGTCGTCCTCACCTTCCGCAACGTCCACAATTGGCGGATGGGCTATCAGCGCCAGGGACGCGACTATTCGGCCGAGGCGTTCGCGGAGATGTATCGGATGCTGCGCCCTGGCGGCACCCTGGGCGTCGTCGATCACCGTCTCCCCGAAAGCGCCTCGGACGAGCGCGAGCGGACCAGCGGCTATGTGAAGGTCTCGACCGTCCGGCGGCTCGCCGAAGCGGCCGGATTCCGCTTCGTCGGCGCATCGGAGATCAACGCCAATCCGCGCGACACGGCCGACTGGGCAGAAGGTGTCTGGACCCTTCCGCCGACGCTGCGCCTGGGCGAGCGCGACCGCGACCGCTATCTCGCCATCGGCGAAAGCGACCGGATGACTTTGAGGTTCGTGCGGCCGAGGTAGTCGCGAGTTCTTCCCATGCATCCGCATGGGAGGAACTAGCCGCCCAGTTTCTCCAGCTTCTTCTGCAGCTCGGCGAGCTGGGCGCGGAGCTCGGCCAGCTCCCGCTTCTGGGCGTCCGTGGCCGTCGTCTCCTCGCGGGACGGCGCAGCGCCCCCCACGCCTCCGGCGGCCGCGGCGAACATCTCCATGTTGCGCCGCGCGATCTCGGCGAAGGGGTTGACCGAGAAGGCCCCCGCCATCGCCTCGCGCATCTGCGAATGGTTGTGCTGGAACGCCTCCAGGCTCGCTTCGAGATATTGCGGCACCGCCGCCTGCATCGAGTTGCCGTAAAGGCCGATCAGCTGGCGCAGGAAGTTGACCGGCAGCATGGTCGCGCCGCGCTGCTCCTCGTCCATGATGATCTGGGTGATCACGTCAAGGGTGATGTCCTCGCCGGACTAGGCGACGACGACTATGAACTCGCGCAACAGGCGGACCAACTCGGCGAGATGCTCCA
>JAXDPC010000338.1:0-16146 GCA_034668525.1 Sphingomonadales bacterium | reverse complement strand
TCAGGAGCTGGCGAAAGACCTCTTCCTCAGCGGGCGCGGGGCGGGATCCTCGCTGCGTCACGACCCGCCGGAACTCGATGAGCACCGGAGCAGGCACGATCCCGCCGGCGGCGATAGCCAGCCGTAGCGGCTGGTTGTCGGGTTCATCGTAGACGATTGCGACGAAAGCCGACGTGTCCACGATCACCGCGGATCGCCGTTCTCGTCATATTCGAGCCTATCGAAATCCTTCATCGACATGACCGAGTCCTTCGGAACACGCGCGATCAGCGCGTCGAGTTCGGCCAGCCATCGAGATTGGTCCTCGTTCACTCCCGCCGGCGCCGGCAAGCGTTCGAGCGCTTCCTCGATCACTTCCGCCTGGCTGCGGCCATCGGAAGTAAGCAGCTTCAGCCGCGCCGCGGCGCGGTCGGAGCGGATGGTGATCGGGGTCTGCTTGCGGCGGGGTTGCATAAGCCGAGAATAGAGCTGCGTGCATGCACGTGCAAGTACGCTACCCGGCAGGCACTCCGTACAGGTCGTGCTCGTCGGCTTCCTCGATCAGCACGGAAACGATGTCGCCCTGCTTCAGGTGGGCGGAGTCGCGGAGATGGACTTCGCCGTCGATCTCGGGCGCGTCGGCCTTCGAGCGGCCGGTGGCGCCGCCTTCTCCGTCGGCGAGGTCGACGATGACGTCGAGCGTGCGGCCGACCTTTGCCTGGAGCTTGGCCGCCGAGATGGCCGCCGTCTTCTCCATGATGCGGGCGTAGCGTTCTTCCTTGACCTCCTCCGGCACCGCGCCGGGAAGATCGTTGGCGGCGGCGCCCTGCACGGGCTCGAAGCGGAAGGCGCCGACCCGGTCCAGCTGCGCTTGGTCGAGCCAGTCGAGCAGATAGCGGAAATCCTCTTCGGTCTCCCCCGGGAAGCCCACCACGAAGGAGGAGCGGATCGCGATGTCGGGGCAGATCGCCCGCCAGGCGCGGAGCCGCTCGAGCACCTTCGCCTCATTCGCAGGCCGCCGCATCGCCTTCAGCACCTTGCGGCTGGCGTGCTGGAACGGAATGTCGAGATAGGGGAGGACGAGCCCCTCCGCCATCAGCGGAATGACCTGGTCGACATGCGGATAGGGGTAGACATAGTGGAGCCTGACCCAGGCTCCGAGCCGGCCGAGCGCGCGGGCGAGATCGGTCATGTGGGCGCGGACCTCGCCTCCCTTCCAGGGCCATGAGGCGTGGCGCAGGTCGACGCCGTAGGCCGAAGTGTCCTGGCTGATGACCAGCAGCTCCTTCGTGCCCGCGGCGATCAGCTTCTCCGCTTCGCGCAGGATCGCATCGGGGCGGCGGCTGACGAGGTCGCCGCGCAGGCTCGGGATGATGCAGAAGCTGCAGCGGTGGTTGCACCCTTCCGAGATCTTCAGATAGGAGTAGTGGCGCGGCGTCAGCTTGAGGCCGCCTTCGGGCACCAGATTGAGGAAGGCGTTGGGCGGCATCGGCGCCGCCTCGTGAACCGCGCCCACCACCTGCTCATATTGCGCCGGGCCGGTCACCGCGAGCACGCCGGGGAAGCGCGCGCGGATGAGGTCCGCGTCCTTGCCCATGCAGCCGGTGACGATCACCCGCCCATTCTCGGCGATCGCCTCGCCGATCGCGGCCAGGCTCTCCTCCTTGGCGGAATCGAGAAAGCCGCAGGTGTTGACCAGCACCACGTCCGCCGCGTCGTAATCGGGCGACAGCGCGTAGCCGTCGGAGCGCAGCTTGGTGAGGATGCGCTCGGAATCGACCAGCGCCTTGGGGCAGCCGAGCGAGACCATGCCGACCTTGGGCGGGGAGGGGAGCTGGAGGGCCATGGAGTGCGCGCGAGATAGGGCGCGAAGGCCGAAAAATCCAGTGGGGCCCGCCCCCTGGGCGTCCCCAAAGAAAAAGCCCCAGCCGTTTCCGGCCGGGGCTTGGGGAGATCGGCGGGGGGGGGGGGAGCCGATCTCCTGGGGGGGATGCGGCTTGAACGTGCGATTCTGGAAAGGGTTCCCGACAAACGAAACGCCCCGGTTGGCCGAGGCGTCTCGCCGAGAGTCCGCCCTAGGCGACCCTCTCCCATCCCCCTGCCGAGTCGCTTACTCCAATTCGCCGGGCCCGGCAAAAGCAAAGCGGCCGCCGCGGCCCCTTTTCGGGCGAAGCGGGAGGGGCGCGCGCGCTCCTCCCGCTCCCGCGCCGCGTCAGCGGAACTGGTTCGAGCGGTTGCCGATCGTCCAGACGCTCACGCGGCAGACGTTGACGTTCATCCGGTCGATGTTGGAGCCGTCGGCCAGCGTCACGCGCAGGTCGTACTGGCAGTGGCGGGTGCCGTTGTCGAAGTCGACGACGATGCTCTGGCCGCTGCCGACGACGCGGTCGCGGATCCGGTCGGCGCCGAAGCTCGGATCGGAGGTCGGCGAACCGCGCACGTAGAGGATGGCCTGGCTGGTGCGGTTCTCGATCTGGACCCGGCGGTCGAGTCCGTCGGCGCTGCCCTGGGCCGCTGAAGGAGCCGCCACCGCGGCGGCGGCAAGGGCGGCGAGCGAGAAAGCGGTGCGGGCGAAGGCGGTCGAGATGGTCATGTCTTGTCTCCCTGCATGCGGCCGGCGAGGCGCCGGTCCGATGCGGGCCTTGTGGCGGATCGCTGCGGGCGGGGTCATTCCCGCTTGTGTCGGAAGGGGCGCCCGACAGGTGTCGGCGCGCCGCGATCCGACACTTGTCGGGTGGCCGCGGCGGCGGCGCCCCGCTACGCTCGTGACATGGCGCCGCGCGCGATCACCATCCTGCTGCTCGAGGACCAGGCCCTGGTCCGCGCGGGCCTGCGCGAGCTGATCCAGATCAGCGAGCCGCGCGCCGAGATCCGCGAGGCCTCGACCTATGACGAGGCGGTGGGCCGCGTGGAGGCCGAGCGGTTCGACATCGCCTTCCTCGACATCGACCTCAAGGGCGGCCGCTCCGGGCTCGACTTCCTGCGCTGGCTGCGCGCCCGCGAGCTCGACACCCGCGCGATCATGCTGTCGGGACGCTCGGACAAGGAAGTGGTGATGGAGTGCCTGAACGAGGGCGCTTCGGGCTACATCCTGAAGGACATGGACAGCGAGGGGCTGTTCCGCCGCGCCCTCGACACGGTCTTCCAGGGGAGCATCTTCCTTCCCGCCAACGTGCTCGGCCGCGGCGGCTTCACGCCGGCCCCTGCCGCCCCGCCGGCGCCGGTCGGGGCGGAGGCGCTCGGCATCGGCGGCCGCGCGCTCGAAGTGCTCTATTATGTCTGCCAGGGGCTGCCGAACAAATCGATCGCGCGCAACATGGGCATCGAGGAGGGGACGGTCAGGAAGGACTATCTCCCGCGGCTGTTCCGCCTGTTCAAGGTGGCGCGGCGGACCGAGCTGCTGATCGAGGTCTCGCGGCGCGGCATCGTCATTCCGCGGCCCGAGCCGCATCCTGCTCCGGCGGCGGCGCAAGCGCGCTGATCTGCGCGACCAGCATCTCCGGAGCCACCGGCTTCCTCAAGATGCGGCCCGAGCCCAGCCATTTGCCGCCGCCGATCGCGCCCATCTCGCCGGTGACGACGAGCAGGGGGAGCGGCGCATCGAACGCCTTGGCCGTTGCGCGGGCGACGTCCCGGGCGGTGCGGCCGTCGGGCAGGCGATAGTCGGTGATGACGAGGTCCGGCGTCCGCTCGAGCGAGGGCAAGGCGGCGGCGAGCTCGGCGAAGGACGCATAGGCCTCGTAGAGGATCTCGCGGCTTTCGAAGAGGGCGCCGGTCGCCCGCCTGACCAGCGGATCGTCCTCGACGTAGAGGACATAGGTGCCGGCGACGTCGGGGGCGGGCTGTCCGTCCGCGGCCGGGGGCGTTTCGGCCGCGGCCGCATCCGCGCCGGCGAGCGGGACTTCGAGCGAGAAGCGCGTGCCCTTCCCCTGGCGCGAGCGCATGTCGAGCCGGTGCTCCGAGAGCAAGGGCATGATCGCGTTGACGATCGACAGGCCGAGGCCGACCCCCTTCTCGCGGTCGCGCTCGGGATTGCCGAGCTGGACGAAAGGCTGGAACACCTTGGGCCAGTCGGCCTCGGCGATGCCGACGCCGTTGTCGACGACGTCGATCCGCGCGCGGCTGCCGAGCGCGACGATGCCGACGACGACCGCCCGCCGCGCCTTCGCGGGGTCGCCATATTTGATCGCGTTGGAGACGAGGTTGCCGACGATGCGGCTGAGCAGATGGCGGTCGCTGCGGACCAGCACGCGTGTCCTCGGCGCCCGCAGGCGGACCTCGATCCCCCGCTCCGCGGCGAAGGTGAGGCAGGGCGCGACCGCCTCCTCGACCAGAAGAGCGAGGTCGAAGACCGAATAATCGGCCGCGACGAAGCCCGATTCGAGGCGCGAGATCTCCAGCACGGCGTTGAACGAGGTGCGGGTCAGCCGCGACGCGTCGTCGGCGAGGGCGAGCAGCTCGGCGGACTTGGCCCGGTCGCCGCGCTCCAGCGCGTGGCGCGCCGCGGCGAGCAAGGTGGTCAGCGCCTGCATCGGCTGGCGCAGGTCGTGCGCGGCGTCGGCGAGGAACTTCGATTTGGCGACGTTCTGCTGCTCGGCGAGCGCCCGCAGCTCGTCCTTCACCTTGACCAGGGCCGCCGTCTTCGCCTGCGTGACGCGCTCGGAATCGCGCAAGGCCTGGTTGAGCGCCTCGAGCTCGTGCTCGCGGGCGAACACCTCGCGCGCCGCCCGCTCGCGCTCCACCGCCACCGCGCAGGCGATCGCCGCGAACGAGACCAGATAGAGGATCGAGGCGAGGAAATAATAGTTCCAGGAGCGGAACAGGAAATAGTCGAAGGTCTTGCCGGCGCCCGGATTCCATTCGAGCGTCTGGGCGAAGGGCAGCAGCGCGAAGCTCGCCGCGATCGCGAAGGCGGCGAGCCCGTAGAGCGTGCGCGAACGGGTGCCGAACAGGCCGAACATGAACATCATGATCAGCGGCAGGCAGATGAAATAGAATTGGTAATTGTAGGGGAAGGGCGTGTCCGCCACCATCAGCAAGGCGAGCACGTAGAGGACCGACAGGCAGGCGGCGAGGACGAAGTCGGTGATGCGGGCGCTGAGCTCGCGCCGCGCCAGAGCGAGGAAGGAGAGGCCGATCCAGGCCGCGCCGACCGCCCGCAAGGCGAAGATCTCGGCCAGGAACTGGCGCATCTCCTTGTTGCGGTAGCTGTGAAAGACGTCCCAGCCGAAATAGGCCACCCACACCAGCAGGACGAGCACCAGCGCCGCCCGCCGCGCTCCGGCCGACCGCGCCGCCGCATCGGCCTCGAACGTCCTCTCGATCTCGGGCGCGAAGCGGGGCGGCGGCCGAAACAGCTTGGGGACGAACCGGCGCCGCGCCGGCGCGGCGGCGCCGTCGGCGACGATCGGCTTCGGTGATGCGGTCGCCATCTCGAGCAGGTCCCCCGGCCTTTGCAACATTCTAGCCGAGCGGGGCGCGAACGCAAAAGGCTCCGGTTGCGACCGCCCTCCGGCGGTGCGACAAGGTCGCGATGAGCAAGCTCGCCGCCGCGCTCGCGGCCCTCCTCCTGTTCGGCTGCGCCGGTCTCCGGCCGGCCGGCGACGCCGGGGCCTCCTACACCAATCCGGTCCTCGCCGAGGATTTCCCCGATCCCGCCGTGCTGCGCGCGGCGGACGGATATTATTACGCTTATGCGACGCAGACCACGCGCGCGGATGGGCAAACTTTCAACATCCAGGTCGCCCGCTCGCGCGACCTCGTCAACTGGACGCATCTCGGCGACGCGCTGCCGGCCAAGCCCGGCTGGGCCGCGCGGACGCAGGATTTCTGGGCGCCGCACGTCGCCGAGCATGGCGGGCGCTACTTCATGTACTATTCGGCCAAGCCCGACGCCGCGCTGACCGACGAGAGCCGCGGCCTCTGCCTCGCCGTCGCCACCGCCGCGCGGCCGGAGGGACCGTTCACCGACAGCGGCCGCCCGCTCCAGTGCGGCCCCGGCTTCGTCGACATCGATCCGATGGCGTTCGACGATCCGCGCACCGGCCGCCGGCTGCTCTATTGGGGCTCGGGGTTCCAGCCGATCAAGGTGCAGGAGCTTGCGGAAGACCGCATCTCCTTCGCGCCCGGCAGCCGTCCCGTCGACCTCGTCGCGGCGGACCCGACCGACAGCCCGGCCAATTACCGCCGCCTGGTCGAGGGCGCGTGGGTGGTCTGGCGCGCGCCCTATTATTATCTCTTCTTCTCGGGCGACAATTGCTGCGGGCCGGGCATCCATTATGCCGCGATGGTGGCGCGCTCGCGCAGCGCGACCGGCCCGTTCGAGGTCATGGGCCCGAACGGCGTGGTGCTGGAGCGCCGCGGAACCTGGATCGGCCCCGGCCACAACAGCGTCATCAGCGATGCGAGCGGCCGGGACTGGATCGTCTATCACGCGGTCGACGCGCGGCAGCCGCGCGCGACGCCGACGGCCGAGATCAACACCCGGCGGGTGATGCTGATCGACCGGATCGTCTGGCGCGACGGGTGGCCGAGGATCGCCGGTCCGTCCGAAGCGCCGCAGCCGGCGCCGGGAGCGCCGCGATAGTTGCGCGCGCTTGAAGCAGGTCCCAGCTTCCCCTAGTGCGCCCTCCGGCCCGACCGGGGCGCGGCGGAGGCGCTGTTTCGAGTGACCGAGAGGGACCAGCAAGGAGACGTCCACGCCGCCGGGGCCCTGCCCGACGTGCGGGACGGGCAGGTCCACGCCGCGGGTCACCATCATCCGCAGGCCAGCCTGCTCAAGCTCACCGTCGGCGCGATCGGGATCGTCTTCGGCGACATCGGCACCTCGCCCCTCTACGCTTTCCGCGAGACCTTCGCGGGCCACCACCGGCTGCCCGTCGACCGTCTGCACGTGCTCGGCGTGCTCAGCCTGATCTTCTGGTCGATGATGATCGTGGTGACGATCAAATATGTCTCCATCCTGATGCGCGCCGACAACAAGGGGGAGGGCGGATCGCTGGCGCTGCTGGCGCTGATCGCGCGCAAGACGGAGGGGGTGCGCTGGGGCACCGGCATCGTCCTGCTCGGCGTCTTCGCCTGCGCGCTCTTCTACGGCGACAGCATGATCACGCCGGCCGTCTCGGTGCTGTCGGCGGTCGAAGGCCTGGTCGTGGTCGAGGACGGTCTCGCCCCGTTCGTCGTGCCGATCGCGATCGGAATCCTGATCGGCCTGTTCATGATCCAGCGCCGCGGCACCGCAGCGGTGGGCGCGATGTTCGGGCCGGTGATCGGGGTCTATTTCGTGACCCTGGCGGCGCTCGGAATCGCTCACATCATCGCCGATCCCTCGATCATGTGGGCGTTGTCGCCGCATTATGCGGTCGCATTCTTCATCGAGGAGCGCTTCCTCGCCTTCGTCTCGCTCGGCTCGGTAGTCCTCGCGGTGACCGGCGCCGAGGCTCTCTACGCCGACATGGGCCATTTCGGACGGCGGCCGATCGGAAGGGGCTGGCTGTTCTTCGTCCTGCCCGCGATCATGCTCAACTATCTGGGCCAGGGCGCCTTTCTGGTCGGCAACCCGACGATCCTCGACGGCGCGCCGGGCACGGCCAACACCTTCTTCCTGCTCGCGCCCGAATGGTTTCGCCTGCCGCTGGTGCTGATCGCCACTGCGGCGACGGTGATCGCGAGCCAGGCGGTGATCTCGGGCGCCTTCTCGGTGACCCAGCAGGCGATCCATCTCGGCTTCATCCCGCGGCTCAGGATCACCCACACCAGCGCGGCCGCCTACAGCCAGATCTACATCCCGGCGATCAACTGGGCGCTGATGGTGATGGTTATCGCCCTGGTGCTCGTGTTCCAGAACTCGTCCAACCTCACGGCCGCCTACGGGATCGCGGTGACCGGGGCGATGTTCATCGACACCTGCCTGCTCGCCGTCGTCCTGTTCAGCCTGTGGCGCTGGAACCGCTGGCTGGCGGGCTCGCTGATCGGCCTCTTCTTGGTGGTCGACACCGCCTATTTCGCGGCGAACCTGCTCAAGGTGCCGAACGGCGGCTGGTTCCCGCTGCTGATCGGCCTCATCGCCTTCACCTTCCTCACCACCTGGGCGACCGGGCGCAAGCTGCTGAAGCAGCAGCTGCGCGAGGGCGAGATCCCGGTCGCCCTGTTCATCAAGTCGGCGACGCGCTCGGCGATCCGCGTCCCCGGCACGGCCGTCTTCATGACCTCGCAGTCGGACGGCGTGCCCCACGCGCTGCTTCACAACCTCAAGCACAACAAGGTGCTGCACGAGCGCTGCATCTTCCTCACCGTCGACATCCAGGACGTGCCCAGCGTCGACGAGTCGCGCCGGATCGAGGTGCGCGAGCTGGGCGAGGGCTTCTATCGGATCGTGCTGCGCTTCGGCTTCATGGAGGAGATGAACGTGCCGGCGGCGCTCGAGCAGGTCGCGACCTGCGGCTTCCCGTTCAAGATGATGGAGACGAGCTTCTTCCTGTCGCGCCAGACCCTGCTCGCCTCGGAGCTGCGCGGCATGGCGATCTGGCGCGAGAAATTGTTCGCCTGGATGATGCGCAACGCGGAATCGCCGATGGAATTCTTCGGCCTCCCGATCAACCGCGTGGTCGAGGTCGGCAGTCAGGTCCGGATCTGACGGTTGCGCCGTCATTGCGAGGAGCGCAGCGACGCGGCAATCCAGTGGCCTCCGAGGCCGCACTGAATTGCTTCGCTTCGCTCGCAAAGACGGTTCAGGGTTTTGCGCGCCGCCTCGCCCTGTGCTGTCGGCAGGATATCGGCGACCGGACCCGCCGCCGAAGAGCCGCTGCAAAATTGATGAAAATGCCGCGGCAATTGCAAGAAAACCGAACGTTTTCAACGACGCCTTCGGCCGCTTTTCGTACGGCGTCCGGGGCCGCGCATGCGGCGCAGCTCCCGGTCGAGCTCGGCGGCGGGATCGTCGGCCGGCGGCTCGGGCCCGGCCGTCGCCTTGAGCACGGCGATGGTCAGGCTGTTGTCGTAGCGGACGTGCTCGCCGACCTTGCGGCCGCGATACATGACCGGCCGCCGCTCGCCTTCGAGACAGCGAAGGATGCCGAGCTGGAGCTGGAACGAGCGCCCGCTCGCCAGGGCCTCGTCCCACGCTTGGCTGAAGCTGGCCGCGCCGCGATGCTTGCGCAGCATGTGCGCGCTTTGCGGCGACATGCCGAGAGAGCGGGCCGAACGGGACACGCAACCCGTGAGCACCAGCAGGTCGATGAAGTGGCGCTGGCGCCCGGGCGTCCAGCCGTCGTGCCGCGCCTTGACGGGCACCGGATCGAAAGCGATCCGATAGTAAGCGGGGGACGCGCGCAGCTTGCGCCAGACCGGATGCTCGGAAGGTGATTCGCTCATCGGCCAGTCTATGACTCGCCGGATATAGCATCAGGAAGTTCTTTTTCTGTTCCCCGTAGCGGCAGGTGCCGGCACGGACCTAGTTGGGCGCCGGCGGGTCCTGATCGGGCCCGCATTCGCGCCGTGCCGTCGGCAGGATCTCGACGATCGCGTCGCCGGGCATCAGCGCGGCCGCCTCGGGCTCCCAGAAACCGTAGGGGCGGCCGTCGCGGTAGATGCGGACGCCGAGGCCGCGCACGATCGCCGACAAAGGCTTGCCGTGCTCGTCCTCGCGCACCTTGCGCTCGCAGAGCTGGACCTTGCCCGAGCTGGAGGCGAGGTCGGCGAGATAGTCGGCGATGTGGCTGCCCTGGGTCGAGCTGGCGAGCAGCAGGCCGGCGAAGCTCACCGGGTTGATCACGGTCGTCGCGCCCGCCTGGCGGGCGAGCAGCTCATTGTCCTCGTTCTTGACCGCGACGCTGATCGACAGGTCGGCGGCGAGGTGGCGGGCGGTGAGGGTGATCAGGATCGAGGTATCGTCTCGGCCGGCGGTGACGATCAGCGCGCTCGCTTCGGCGACCCGCACCTCCTGCAGCGTCCTGTCGCGGGTCGCGTCGGCCTCGAGCACGAGGCAGCCCAGCGACTTGGGCCGCTCGAGCGCCTCGGGGTCGGCGTCGATGACGACGATCCGCTCCGGCGGACAGCCGCGCGCGATCAGCTCGTCGACCGCTTCCGATCCGCTCGTGCCCGCGCCCGCGACGACGACATGGCCGCAAAGTGTCCGCTGAAGCCGTTCCATACGCCATTTGTCCCAGCTGCGCCTCAACACGAAGGTGTAGGCGGTTCCCACGAAAATGAGGACGAAGAAGATGCGGATCGGCGTCACCACCAAAGCGTCGAAAAGGCGCGTATGGTTGCCGACCGGGACGATGTCGCCATAGCCGGTGGTGGTGATGCTGATCATCGTGAAGTAGATGACGTCGGCGAAGCTGACATGGCCGTCGAGATTGTCGCGCAACCCGTCGCGCTCGATCCAGTGCAGCAGCACCACGAAGCCGAGCAGGCCGAGGACCAGCCCCACCCGCCAGGCGAACTGCGCCCAGACCGGCAGCGGGCTCTTGCGCCGCAGCAGCACATGGTCCGGCCCGCGGCGCCGCATCAGGCGGTGAGGCCGTCGGGCGCGGTCGGCCGGCGCGCATCGGTGAGCAGGGTCCGCACCGCCCGGCTATGCCGGGGCCGCCGCGCCCGGGCAACCCGCATGGCGCTCCCGCGTTGGTCCGGCAAAGCAGCAGAAGGAGAAAGAGATGCGGCTTCCCCACAACAGCTTCGTCGTCGTCGCCGACGGCGAGAAGATGCTCTTCTTCCGCAACGAGGGCGATTCAGACTATCCGCAGCTGATCGTCGAGCGGAACCGCGAGCATGAGGCGCCGGCGAACATCGACCTCAAGACCGACGAAGCGGGGAGCCGCCACGGCGTCGGCCCCGGGCGCAGCGCCTATGAGGAGACCGACTTCCACCAGCTGGAGAAGGACCGGTTCGCCCACGACACCGCCGAGATGCTGAAGCGCCTGGCGCTGCGCAACGCATATGAGCAGCTCGTCGTGGTCGCGCCGCCCAGGACGCTGGGCGAGCTTCGGAAGCATTATCACAAGGAGGTCGCAAAGCGCCTCGCCGCCGAGATCCCGAAGGACCTCACCAACATGCCGGTGCCGGATATCGAGAAGGTGCTGCTCGCCCACGAATAAGGCGGTCTCGCGAAGTCGCGAAAAAGGCCCCGCCGGTCGTTCCGGCGGGGCCTTCTTTTTGCACTGGTGCCTGGTCAGGCGGGCTTGCGGCCGACCCGGTGGCGGGCGAACAGGGCCGCCGCGCCGGCGCCGAACAGCAGGATCATCGGCGGCGCCGGGACCGGCGTGCCGCCGGTCGAGCCCGACGTGCCGCCGCTCGAGCTGGCGCTCGACGCGCTGCTCGCGCTCGACGCCGAGGAGGCACTCGATCCGGAGCTGCCGCTGCTGGTCGTGCTGCCGCCGAAGCTGCTCGACGCGGAGCTGCCGGACGATCCCGAGGAGGCCGAGGAGGCCGAGGAGGCGCTCGACGCCGACGAAGCGCTGCTGCCCGAGCTTCCCGAGCTGCCGGAGCTTCCCGACGAACCCGAGCTTCCGGAGCTTCCCGAGGAGCCTGACGAGCCCGAGCTGCCATGGCCGCCGGAGCTGCCGTGATGGCCGCCCGAGCTGCCGTGATGGCCGCCGGAGCTGCTGTGCGGCTGGCAGGTGCGGCAATGGCCGCCGCTGCTGCCCGAGCTGCCGGAGCTGCCGCTCGAACCCGAGCTGGCCGAGCTGGCGCTCGACGCCGAGCTGGCGCTCGAAGCCGAGCTGGACGAGCTCGAGCCGCCGGTGGAGGTGGAGCTGGAGACGCCGCTCGAGGTCGAGACGCCGCTCGACGTGGACACGCCGCTCGAGGTCGAGACGTTGCCGCTCGAGGTCGAGACTCCGCCCGTCGATGTCGAGACTCCGCTCGAGGTCGAGGTCGAGCCGCCGCTGGTGGAGGTGGAGCCGGCGCTGGTCGAGCTGCCGCCGCTCGACGTCGAGGTCGAGCTGCCGCCGGACGTGGTCGAGACGCCGCCGGTCGAGGTCGAGGCGACGAAGAAGGCGTTGCCGCTCGATCCGCCGAAGAAGCCGCCGCTGAAGAAGCCGCCGCCGAAGCCGAAGCCGCCGCCGCCGCTGCCGCCGATGACGACCGCGGGCGTGCCGCCGCTGCCGGTCACCATCGCCACGGGCGGGGGCGGCGGCACGAAGGGCATCGGCACCGGCTGCGAGATCGTGCGCGTCGTCACCCGCGTCGCGGGCGCCGTGCAGCCGATCCGGCGGACGGTGCGGCGCACGACCCGGCGCCTTTGCTGGTGCGCCGAGCGGCGGTGCACGGTCGCGTTCTTCGCGCGCGCCTGCTTGATGAGAGCGGGCCGCGAGGGCGGATTTTCGGCGACGTGAACGGCGCTGCCGCCGATGATCGCTCCTCCGCATGCGCATGCGCACAGTTGCGCCAAAGCCATTCGTACTGACATAGAGCACCTGTTCCTGCCAACAGCGGTCGGTTACGTCGACGAGCCGAAGTACTCCGCCGCTGTTTCGGCTATGCAGAGCAGATGCAAAAGATTGGTTTAAGTTCAAGCACGTTAACCATCTTTGGGCTCTCTGGCGGCTGTTCTGGGCAACTGCGTCCCATATCAAGACAGCGCCGTCCCTCCGGTAAATGGAACGGGGATATTCTTCGACGCCGCCCGGCGAATCTCGGGCCGGCCGTGAAGTCGCCCGTTCCCCCGATTCGCGGCGTCGCGATCGTCCTCGCCGCGAGGCTGTCCGAAGGACCCCGAGCCACCGTCCGCCTCGCGGCGCGAGGAAATTGTGGATAATTTTCGCGGGCGATTTGAGTGACTTGTGGAGACAGATCGGCGGGAGTATAGGCGCGCTGGGGCAAGCACCGATTCTGTGGGGACAGATGGATCGGTGCCTGGAGAGGTTCCGGGCCGGCTCGCGAGTCGGCGCGGAGGAGTGGAGGGGTGTAATGGCTACGGCTCTGAGTGACATTTACGGTCCGCAATATGGTCTGGACCGCGCGCTGCTTTCCGAGACTTACCGGCCGAGCGCCAACGAAGAGTTCATGAGCCCGCTGCAGCTGGCCTATTTCAGGCAGAAGCTGCTCAACTGGAAGGACGAGATCCTGCGCGAATCGCAGGGCACGATCGCCCAGCTGAAGTGCGGGCCGCTGCGCGAGGCGGACCTTACCGACCGCGCCTCGAGCGAGACCGATTGGAGCATCGAGCTCCGCACCCGCGACCGCCAGCGCAAGCTCACCGCCAAGATCGACGCCGCCCTGCGGCGGATCGAGAGCGGGGAATACGGCTTTTGCGAAGTGACCGGCGAGCCGATCTCGCTCGCGCGTCTCGAGGCGCGGCCGATCGCGACGATGACGGTCGAGGCCCAGGAGCGCCACGAGCGCAACGAGCGCGTCTCCCGCGACGACTGAGGGGCAAGCGGCCGCGCTCCAGCGCGCGGGCGAGACCGTCATCCCGGCGGAGGCCGGGATCTCGGGACAAGAAATTGCAGACGCGGCTGCAACGCAATGTCGCGTTGCGTCGACTCCTCCGCATCACCTCCCCGAGGTCCCGGCCTCCGCCGGGACGACGGGCCGGGCTCAATGCGCGGTGGTGATCCCCGCTATCTCTTCCTTGATCCTCAATTTTTCCTTCTTGAGCCGGGCGAGCAGGGCGGTGTCGGGCAGCGGGCGCTGGGTCTCTTCGGCGATGCGCGCGTCGAGCCCGGCATGTCTCGTCTGAAGTGCCGCGATATGCGCCTGGTCCATTCCCGTCTCCTCTTTGGGGTTTCGCTGGAGCCCATAAACCACCGGCCGCGCGGTTTGTCTCCCCGCCATCGGATGGCCCAAGACATATGTACGACGAGGCGTTGAAAGTCTATTATCGCGCCCGTCCATCGATCAGCGACGGGGGTCCTTGCATGGAGAAGAACGAAGCAGTCCCCGATCCGGCAGCGCGACTCGCCTGGCTGCGCACCGAGCATCGGGATCTGGACGCAGCCATCGATTCGCTGGAGCGCGAGGTCGCTTCCGACCAGCTCCAGCTCGCCCGCCTGAAGAAGCGAAAGCTCCGCCTCAAGGACGAGATCGCCCGGCTCGAAGACGCGCTGGTCCCCGACATCATCGCCTGACCGGGCGTTCCGGCCCGCACCTCATTGGCAGTTTGCGCCGCCGCGGCGCTGTGGCACTCTCGCGCGCATGGACGATACCGAGACCAGCGCCGAGCTGACGCCCCGGGTGATCGACTCGCTCTACGTCGAGGCGATGGTGCTCGCCGACGAGGCGCGCGCCTATTTCGACAGCGCCGGGCGGGACGAGCGGCTCGGCCTCGATCCGGTGCTGAGGATCGGCTTCGCCTGCGAATCGCTCAAGGTGACGACGCGGCTGATGCAGGTCGTCGCCTGGCTGATGACCCGGCGCGCCGTCGCCGCCGGCGACCTTCCCGCCACCGCGGCGCACAGCGCCGAGCGCCGGCTCGGCGACGCGCCGGAAAGCGACGAGGCGCTGCTGCCCCGCCTGCCGGCCGCGGCCGCCGACCTGGTCCGCGCCAGCCGGGACCTGTACGACCGCGTCCGCCGCATCGACGAGGGCGCCGCCCCCGAGCCGCAGTCGAGCCCCGCCCGCAGCCTCCTGAACCGCCTGCAGCGTTCGCTCTAGCGGTTCGCACGCGCCGGCTTTTATCGGGCCGCCGCCAATTGCTCGGCCCGCTCGAGGCCGCTCATTGCCCGGCGGGTGAGCGGGGTGGGGCCGGTGACGAAGCTCGCCTCGATTCGCCGCGCCTCGGCGCGTTCCGCGGCGTTCATCGCATTCCACATCTCGGCCAGAGCCTGCCCGGCGTTCGCCGTCAGATGGCCGCGCGACAAGAGTTGGGAAAGGCGGAAGGTCGCCCATGCGCGGGGAGGGGAGCGCCTGGTGCCGCGGCCTTCGCGATAGAGCACCGAAAGGTTGTACAGCGCCTGCGCCTCGCCCTGGCGCGCCGCGGCGGTGAACCAGGGCAGGGCCTCCGCCCATCGATCGCGGCGCGCATAATGGATCGCGACGTCGAGCTGGGCGAGCGAGTAGCCCGCGCGGGCGGCGACCAGCTTCCAGCGGAGCGCCTGCGCATCGTCGGGGGGAACTGCGACACTGCCGAACTGGCCGGCATAATAGCAGCCCAGCTTGTAGGCGCCGAGCGGGTCGCCGCCCTCCGCCGCGGCGCGGAAGTGGGCGAAGGCGCGGCGCGGATCCTGCGGTACGCCGACGCCGTTATTGTAGAGCATGCCGAGATGATAGCTCGCTTCGGCATTGCCGCTGCCGGCCAGCCGTTGCAGCCTCTCCGGTAGACCGGGGGACTGGCCGCAGGCGGCGCCGGACAGCGCGAGCGCGGCGCCAGCGAGGGCGATCATGTACGGTCGCATCGTCGGCTCCCCTCATGCCGTCGCCGGGCGGCTGGAACGGCCCGGCCCGGCCATTGTTATCGCGAGGACGGGAACTTGTGAAATGCCGGGTTTCGCGGAGCAGCGGGAGCGGATGATCGAGCGGCAGATCGCCGGGCGCGGAATCCGCGACGAGCGCATACTCGCCGCGTTCCGCGCCGTGCCGCGCGAGGCGTTCGTCGGCGAGGAGGTGCGGGCCTCGGCCTATGAGGATTCGCCCCTGCCGATCGAGGCGGAGCAGACCATCTCGCAGCCCTATATCGTCGCTGTGATGATCGAGGCGGCCGAGATCGGACCACAGGACCGGGTGCTCGAGGTCGGCGCCGGCTCGGGCTATGCGGCCGCCTTGATCGCGCAGCTCGCCGAGCGGGTGTTCGCGGTCGAGCGGCACGAAGAGCTGGCGAAGCTCGCGGGCGAGCGGATGGAGCGGCTCGGCTACGCGAACCTCTCGATCTGCCAGGGCGACGGCACCGCCGGACTGCCCGCCGAGGCGCCGTTCGACGCGATCGTCATTTCGGCGAGCGGCAGCCACGTGCCCGACATCTTGCTGCAGCAGCTGGAGATCGGCGGCCGGCTGGTGATGCCGGTGGGTGCGCCGCAGGAAGTGCAGAAGCTGGTCAAGGTCACTCGTACCGGCGACGAGGCGTTCGAGCAGCAGGAGCTCGGCGCCGTCCGCTTCGTCCCGCTGATCGGGGCCCATGCCTGGGACGGATGATGCCTGCCGGTTCGGCCTCTGACGAACTGCGAAAAGGCACTGCCGTCGTGACGATGCTCCTGATAGTCTGCGGCCGCAGCAAAAAGAGGGGGCAGCGAT
>JAXDPC010000337.1:0-4527 GCA_034668525.1 Sphingomonadales bacterium | reverse complement strand
TGCGGCGGCTGCGCGGCGGCGCTCACCGGCCAGTTCGACGACGCCCCCCACGGCGAAGGCCATTTCATCGCCGACTGGATCGAGCTGCTGCGCGAGGCGCGGGACAAGGTCCGCGCGCGCGGCGGCGGCTACGACCGCGCCGCCTTCCACGCCATGGAGCTGGAAAGCGTGCTGGTCTCGCTGCGCAACCTTCGGACCTTCCCCTTCGTCGCCGAGCGCGAGCAAGACGGCCGCCTCACCCTCCACGGCGCCTTCTTCGCGATCGACGAGGGGATCCTCCACCTCTGCGACGAGGCGAAGGGCGCGTTCAGGCCGGCCTGACCCCTTCCCCCGCCGCGCTCCGGCGCGCGCCGTAGAGCAGATAGGCGGCGAGGCCGACGGCATGGGCGGCGAGGAAATAGAGCTGGGTGGTCCGCGGCAGGCTGTAGAAGAGATATGCGCAGCCGAAAATGCCGAGCAGGCCGACCGGCCAGGCGAAGGGCGTCCGGAAGCGGCGCGGCGCGTGGGGCGCGCGGCGGCGCATGATCAGCATGCAGACGCAGACCGCGATGAAGGCGGTGAGAGTCCCCGCATTGGCGAGCGCGGCGAGCTGGTCGAGCGGCACCAGGCCGGCGAGGATCGCGACCACGAATGCGGTGAACAGGGTGATCCGGACCGGCGAACCGCGGCTCGACACGCGCGCCAGGCTCGGCGGCAGCAGCCGGTCGCGCGCCATCACGAAGAAGATCCTGCTCTGTCCGTAGAAGAAAGCGAGGATGACCGTCGGCAGGGCGATCACCGCCGAGCCGCTCAGCACCCGCTCCGCCCAGGGCAGTCCGAGCTCGTGGAGGATCAGCGACAGCGGCGCGGGATCGTTGGCGAAGCGCGTGTAGGCCAGCGCCCCGATCGCCGCCGCCGCCACGGCCATGTAGATGAGGACGCACACCACCATCGAGCCGACGATGCCGATGGCGAGGTCGCGGCCCGGATTCTTCGTCTCTTCCGCCGCGGTCGCGATCGCGTCGAAGCCGTAGAAGGCGAAGAAGATGATCGCCGCTGCCGCCATGACGCCGACCTCCGACCCCGGCGGCCCGGACTTTTGGAATCCGTGCGGCATGAACGGCTCGAAATTCCCGCCGTCGAAAAACGGCAGGGTGACGACGACGAACAGCAGCAGGGCGAGGATCTTCACCGCGACGAGGATCGCGTTCACCGTCGCGCTTTCCCGCGTGCCGAGGATGAGCAGGCCGGCGACGACGAAGATGATGAAGACAGCGGGCAGGTTGACGATGCCGCCCAGCATCGGCCCGTTCGTGAGCGCCTCGGGCATGGCGATGCCGACGGTGCCGAGGAAATCCACCGCATAGCCCGACCAGCCGACGGCGACCGCGCTCACCACCAGCGAATATTCGAGGATCAGGCTCCAGCCCACGATCCAGGCGACGAGCTCGCCGACCACCACATAAGTATAGGTATAGGCGCTGCCCGAGGCCGGGATCATCGTCGCCATCTCGGCATAAGCGAGCGCGGCGGCCGCGCAGATGACGCCCGCGATCGCGAAGGACAGGATCACCGCGGGGCCGGCCTTGGCGGCGCCGACTCCGGTCAAGGTGAGGATGCCGGTGCCGACGATCGCGCCGACGCCCAGGGCCACCAGGTGCGGCCAGCCGAGGCTGCGCTTCAGACGGTGCTCCGGCGCCAGCTCGTGATCGGCGACGACCGGCTTGCGCGCATTCCAGCTCTTCACCCTGCCCCCTCAGGTCCGTTGTCCGGCCATCTTGCTCCGGCGGCGGCGCATTGCCAAGGCCGGGCGTCGATGCGAGACTGCCGGCCCGCAGCGCCAGGGCCGCCGATGAAGCCTCTTCTCCTCTCCTGGATCGCCGTCAGCGTCGCGGGCGCCGCCCTTGCCGCCTGTACCGCCTCGGTCACCCACCCGACCAAGACCGCGGCGGAGATGCAGGTCGACATCGACCAGTGCACCCACCGCGCCCATCGCCGCTACTGGATGGACCCGGTGGCGGCTTTGTACCGCTCCTACGACTGCCTCGAGGCGCGCGGCTACCGGCGCGACGAGGGCGACTTCGCGGCACGGGTCGACCGGGCGCTCGGCGAGAGGCGGGCCGCGCCGCAGGAGCCTCCCCGGGCTTGCCGGGTCCCCTGCCGCCGGCGCTGACCCTAGTAGATGAAGCCCTCGCGCTCGAGGAAATCGCCCTCGGCCGCCTCGCGCCGCGGCGCCGCCGGTGCGGGGCGGGCCGCGGGCTGCGAGGGCGGGCGCCGCCGCAGGCGGGCCGGCGGCCTCGTCGCGGCACCGTCGCTTGCCACCGGCATCGCCGCGGGCGCCGGCAGCGTCATCGGCGGCGAATCGGCGGCCGCGGCTGCCGCCGCCGCGGTCTCGACCGGCCGCGTCAAAGCGAGCGCAGCGGCGGCCATGTCGTCGATTTCCTCCTCCAGCGTCGCCGGAGCGGCCCGTGCAGCGGCCTTCGCCTGGGCGGTCGGCGGCGGCCCGGCGCGCTGCGGCACCAATGTCAGGCCGTAGCGCTCGCCGCCGAGCGCGGCGACGAGCAGGCCGAGCAAGGCGGCAAGGATCCAGCCGGCGCGGGCCGAGAAGCGGCTCGGCGCGATCAGATGCTCGGCCTCGGCGGCGAGCATCTCCTGCTTGCGGGTCCATTCGCGCTGATCGTAGGCGGCGCGCCGCTGCGGATCGCGCAGCACCGCATAAGCGGCGTTGATCTCGGCGGCGCGCTCGGCGGCGCCGGCATGATCGGGATGGTGCTGCTTCATCAAGGCGCGATAGGCGGCCTCGATCACGGCCGGTTGCGCGTCCGGCGTGACGCTCAAGTGATCGTAGAGGCTGTAGGGCCTGGCCATTTCGCGGCCGCATATTGCCGCAACCGCCGCGCTCCCGCCAGCCCGAAAGATCGGTTGGAAAAGAACGGCTTAGTGGCTCGCAGCGCGGCCTTCGGCCTTACGGCCGACATATTTCAGGGTGAGCTCGGCGAGGCTGCCCAGCACCCATGCGGCCATCGCCTCCTCCTCCGCGAGGCTCGCTTTGAGCAACGGCACGGCGGCGGCGAAGTCGCCCGCCCCGGCGATCGCGATCAGCGAGGTGTAGGTCGCGATCTCGAAATTCTCGAAGGCGTGGTTGACGATGTGATTCTTGAGCACCTCGTCTCCGGCCATCGAATTGGACAAAGCGGCGATATTGCCCATCAGCGACAGCGCCGCGTCCCGCCAGCTCGAATGCGTCTCGCCCAGGCTGTGCAGAATCTCCTCCAATCGCCGGAGTTGCGCTTCGGTCTCGGCGCGGTGGGAGCGCAGGCGCTCGGCGATCTCGGGGTAACGCATCAGCCGGTCGAGCTGGCGGTCGATCAGGGCGAGCGACTGGCGCTCCACGGCATGGGCGTTCTGCAGGCCGGTGACGAACACCGCACGGGCGGCATGGGAAGGCGTGTAGATCGGCATCGGAGGGCTCCTGAATGCTCTTGCCCGCCTAAACGGCGGGAGCGACCCTGGTTTCCGCTTGTTCGGTCCGAACGGACCGGGAAACGCCCCGCTCCCTATTCGGGAGCCGCCGCTTGGGCCGGATCCTTCCTGGGTACCGCGCCGGCCGCCGGCGCCTCCACGAGCCGGATGTGGAGCTCGCGCAATTGCTTCGGCGTCACCTCGGAGGGGGCGCCCATCATCAGGTCCTCGGCCTTCTGGGTCATCGGGAAGAGGATCACCTCGCGGATATTGGGCTCGTCGGCGAGCAGCATCACGATGCGGTCGATCCCCGGCGCCGAGCCGCCGTGCGGCGGGGCGCCGAACTTGAAGGCGTTGATCATGCCCGAAAAGTCGCGGTCGACGTCCTCGCGGCTGTAGCCGGCGATCTCGAACGCCTTGTACATGATGTCCGGGCGATGGTTCCGGATCGCGCCCGAGGACAGCTCCACGCCGTTGCAGACGATGTCGTATTGATAAGCGAGGATGTCGAGCGGGTCCTTCGTCTCCAGCGCCTCGAGCTCGCCCTGCGGCATCGAGAAGGGATTGTGGCTGAAGTCGACCTTCTTCGCTTCCTCGTCATATTCGAACATGGGAAAGTCGACGATCCAGCAGAATTCGAACCGGTCCGCGTCGATCAGCCCGAGCTGCTCGGCGACCCGGGTGCGGGCGGCGCCGGCGAGCTTGGCCGCCTGCCCTTCCTTGCCGGCGGCGAAGAAGATGCCGTCGTCCGGTCCGAGGCCGAGCGCGGCGATCAGCCCGCGCATGCCTTCGTCGCCATGATTCTTGGCGATCGGCCCGCCGAGCTCGCCGCCTTTCTGGGTCACGTAGCCGAGCCCGGCATGGCCTTCGCCGCGCGCCCAGTCGTTCATCTCGTCGAAGAACTTGCGGCTCTTGTCGGCGGTGCCGGGCGCGGGGATGGCACGGACGACGTCGCCGCTCTCGACGATCCGGGCGAACAGGCCGAAGCCGGAGCCGCGGAAGTGCTCGGAGACGTCCGAGATGAGGATCGGATTGCGAAGGTCCGGCTTGTCGGAGCCGTATTTCAGCATCGCCTCCCGGTAGGGA
>JAXDPC010000336.1:0-5475 GCA_034668525.1 Sphingomonadales bacterium | reverse complement strand
CGCTGGTGCGCGAGGTCTGGACCCGCGACGAGGTCCGCGGATTCTTCGAGAAGCAGGGCGAGACGTTCAAGGCCGAGTGGGTGATGGAGCTTCCGGCCGACGAGACCATCACCATGTACCGCTCGGGCGGGTGGATCGACCTGTGCCGGGGGCCCCACCTCGCCTCAACGGGCAAGGTCGACCCGCAGGCCTTCAAGCTGACCCGGGTCTCCGGCGCCTATTGGCGCGGCGACCAGAAGAATCCGATGCTGTCGCGCATCTACGGGACCGGCTGGCTCAACCGGAAGCAGCTCGAGGCGCACCTTGTCCGGCTCGAGGAGGCGGCCAAGCGGGACCATCGCCGGATCGGCCAGGACATGGACCTGTTCCATCTGCAGGCGGAGGCGCACGGATCGGTCTTCTGGCACCCCAACGGATTCGTCGTCTGGCGGGCGCTCGAAGCCTATATGCGGCGCAAGCTCGACGCGGCGGGTTACCAGGAGGTCAAGACCCCGCAGCTGATGGACGCGCGCCAGTGGGAGCAGTCCGGACACTGGGGCAAGTATCGCGAGAATATGTTCGTCGTCCCCGACGAGGTGCCGAACACCGAGGAAGGGCCGATCCTCTCCGGCGAGGGCGACCTGATGGCCTTGAAGCCGATGAACTGTCCCGCCCACGTCCTCATCTTCAAGCAGGGCATCAAGAGCTACCGCGACCTGCCGCTCCGCCTCGCCGAGATGGGCACCTGCCACCGGAACGAGCCGCACGGCGCGCTGCACGGCATATTGAGGGTCCGCCAGTTCACCCAGGACGACGCCCACATCTTCTGCCGCGCCGACCAGGTGATCGAGGAGGTGCGGATCTTCTGCGACCTCCTCGACGAGATCTACCGCGAGCTCGGCTTCGAAAGCTATGCGATCAAGCTCGCCCTCCGCCCCGACCGGCGATTCGGGACCGATGAGGAGTGGGACCATGCCGAGCGGGAGCTGCGCGAGGCGGTCCGCGCGGCCGGCCGCGCCACTTCGGAATATGGCTGGGAGGAGCTGCCCGGCGAGGGCGCTTTCTACGCGCCCAAGCTCGAATTCCATTTGACCGACGCGATCGGCCGCACCTGGCAGGTCGGCACGATCCAGGCCGACACGGTGCTGCCCGAGCGGCTCGATGCGTCTTTTGTCGGCGAGGACGGCCAGCGCCACCGCCCGGTGATGCTCCACCGCGCCATCCTCGGCACCTTCGAGCGCTTCATCGGCATCCTGATCGAGCACCATGCCGGCCGCTTTCCCGCCTGGCTGGCGCCGGTCCAGGCGGTGGTGGCGACGATCGTCTCCGACGCCGACGATTATGCGCGCGAGGTGGTTGCCGCCCTCGAGGCGGCGGGCCTGCGCGTCGGGGCGGACCTGCGGAACGAGAAGATCAACTACAAGGTCCGCGAGCACAGCCTCAGGAAGGTCCCCAACCTCCTCGTCCTCGGCAAGCGCGAAGCCGAGGAACGGACGGTGGCCCTGCGCCCGCTGGGAACGGAGGCGAGGCAGGAGGTGCTTCCGCTCGATGCGGCGATCGTCCGCCTGCGCCGCGAGGCGCGGCCGCCCGATCTGGCCTAAGGCGGGCGCGGCTCTGCGCCCAAGCGACCGAACGGCAACAGGCGTGGCGGAAAAGTCGCGCCTGCGCCGCGCGCGTCTTTCATTCCCTGCGCCAAGCGACTAACTCTCGGCTTCCCGCAGCATTGATGGAGAAACTGCTATACGTCCGCCCATGATCCGGCGCCCGCAGGCGCCGCCGCTGAACGGCCCTCGCTTCAACGAATTCATCTCCGTGCCCAAGGTGCGCGTGATCGATGAGAATGGCGAAAATCTGGGGGTCATGCTGACCCCTGAAGCAATCGAACAGGCCGCCGAAGTCGGCCTCGACCTGGTCGAGGTGTCGCCGAACGCCGATCCGCCCGTCTGCAAGTTCCTCGACGTCGGCAAGTTCAAATACGAGGCCCAGAAAAAGGCCAACCTCGCCCGCAAGACCCAGAAGACGCAGGAGATCAAGGAGATCAAGATGCGTCCGAACATCGACGATCACGATTACGACGTGAAGATGAGGAAGGTCAGGGACTTCATCGGCGAGGGCGACAAGGTCAAGGTGACGTTGAGATTCCGCGGCCGCGAGCTGGCCCATGGCGAGCTCGGCATGCGCCTCCTCCAGCGCGTCCAGGGCGACGTCGCCGAGACGGCGAAGGTCGAGCAGCATCCCCGCATGGAAGGCCGCCAGATGCTGATGGTGCTCTCCCCGAAATAGACGCGCCTGCACGCGCCTGCACGCGCCGGGCGCTCCCATGCGTCCGAAATCGAGCATTCCGTAGCGGAAGCGCCCGCGCCCGCGGAAACGCGTTGGTTGCGTTCTGCAACCGAATAGTTGCGCAAATGCAATAATCCGCGGGCAGCCGCGGAAAACCGCCCTTTTGCGCTGGCGAGTGGGGGCGCTTTTGGCTAGCTCTTGCCCAAACAGATAAATGGGGAGGGTTAGATGTCCAAATATACGTGGCTGCTGTCCGCCGGCATGTTCGCATTGGCGACCCCGGCTTACGCCCAGCCGGAGCCGGCCCAGCCGGACCAGCAGTCGGCGCCGACCGACAGCCCGACCGAGCAGGGCGCCGTCCAGGAAGGCGAGACCGGCAATAACGGCGCGCCGGACATCGTCGTCACCGCCCAGGGCCGCCGCCAGATCCTGCAGGACGTGCCGCTGGCCGTCTCCGCTGTCTCCGGCCAGTCGCTGCAGAATTCCGGCGCCAACGACATCCGCCAGCTCAACCAGCTCGCCCCGTCGCTGCTGGTCTCCTCGACCGGCACCGAGGCCAATGCCGCGCCGCGTATCCGCGGCATCGGCACGGTCGGCGACAATCCGGGCCTCGAAAGCTCGGTCGCGGTGTTTATCGACGGAGTCTACCGCTCGCGCGCCGGCGTCGGCATGAACGAGCTGGGCGAGATCGAGCGCATCGAGGTGCTGCGCGGGCCGCAGGGCACCCTGTTCGGCCGCAACGCGTCCGCGGGCCTCATCCACATCATCAGCCGCCGGCCGGAGTTCGAATTCGGCGGCAATGTCGAGCTCACCTACGGCAATTACGATTACATGCGCGGCCAGATCGGCCTCACCGGGCCGCTTAGCGAGACGATCGCCTTCCGGGTCGACGCGGTCGGCGTCCGCCGCGACGGCTTCTACGACGTGATCAACGCGGCCGGGGGCACCGAGAGCCGGGTCAACAACCGCAACCGCCTCTTCACCCGCGCCCAATTGCTGTTCGAGCCGAACGATGCGCTCTCGATCCGGCTGATCGGCGACTACACCACCCGCGATGAGAGCTGCTGCGGCGCCGTCTACATTTCGCGGCTCGAGACGTTCGACCCGACGCCGGGCGTCACTGGCGACTATTCGGTCGCCGCCTCGAACCGCATCGTCGACGCGATGACCCAGCTCGGCGCGGTCTTCCCGCCCAATGCGTTCGACCGCGAGATCGCGATCACGCCCGGCCGCACCTATCGCGGCGATACCAGGGACTGGGGCGTTTCCGGCCAGATCGATTACGATCTCGGCGGCGCGCGGCTGACGTCGATCACCGCCTACCGCGATTATCGCTCGGAGCAGCCGGGCGACGTCGACTACAACAATCTCGATATCCTCTACCGCGAAGACGACGGCAATGCGTTCCGCTCCTTCCGGACCTTCTCCCAGGAGCTCAGGCTGCAGGGCTCGGCCTTCGGCGGCGCGCTCGACTGGCTGGTCGGCGGCTATTTCTCGAGCGAGGATCTGCACGTTCGCGACAATCTGCGTTTCGGCACGCAATATGGCGCGTTCGCGTCGTGCCGGTTCATCACCCTGGTCTCGCCGGTCGCGGCGCTGCGCAATCCGGGCAATCCGGGCTGCCTCAGCGCGGCTGCCACGGCGCCCGGCCAGCCGTTCAGCGCCACGGGCGCGCTCGGCGGCGCCGGCGCGCTGCTCGCGGGCGGCCTGCAGCGGCTCTACACGGTCAACAATGTCGGCGACAACAGCGCCAACTATTTCCAGGACAGCCGCAACTGGGCGATCTTCACCCACAACATCTTCAATATCTCGGATGAGGTCAGCCTCACCCTCGGCCTGCGCTACACCAACGAGAACAAGGAATTCAGCGCCACCTTCAACAACAACAACACCGTCTGTCCGGTGCAGCAGGCCGCCTTCTCCAACTTCCTCACCGGCGGCGCAACGCCGCTGCCGGGCAGCGGAGCCACGCCCGGCGCCCCGGCGACCAGCGTGCAGGCGCTGGCCCAGGGCCTGGTCAACCTGACCTGCCAGGGCAACAGCTCGAGCTCGCTCAACGCGCTCAACCTCAGCGACGAGCGCGATGAGGACGAGTGGACCGGGACGGCGATCCTCTCCTACCGGCCGAACTCCGAGTTCCTGCTCTACGGCAGCTACTCGCGCGGCTACAAAGCGGGCGGCTTCAACCTCGACCGCTCTGCCCTCGGATCGCCGGTCTTCGCCCCCAACGATCCGCGCAACCGCGGCGCCCGCGGTGAGCTGTTCGGCACCGGCAACCTCCAGTTCGACGCCGAGATCGTCAACGCGTTCGAGGTCGGCATCAAGTACACGCGGCGCAACTTCATCTTCAACGTCGCCGCCTTCCACCAGCAGTTCAGCGACTTCCAACTCAACACGTTCAACGGCTCGGTCTTCATCGTCCAGAACATCAACGGCTGCGGCGAGCCGTTCGCGCCGACGACGTTCAACAACCAGTCGATGGATGCGGACCGGGATCCGTCGTCGGGGACGGGAGCGTGCGCCAGCGACGACGTCGAGCACGGCGTCACCTCGACCGGCATCGAGCTGGAGACGGCGATCTATCCGCGCCGCGACCTCCAGTTCACCGGCGGCCTCACTTATGCGCGCACCCGCTATCAGGACGATCTGGTCGGCCGCAACACCGGCGCGCCGCTCGATCCGTCGCTGTTCCAGTTGCCGGGACAGCACCTCTCCAACGCGCCGGACCTCGTCGTCACCAGCTCGATGACCTGGACTCCGCGGCTCGGCGCCAGCGGCATGACCGGCCTCTTCTACGTCGATCAGCGCACCAGCTCGGGCTACAATACGGGCTCGGACCTGTTCCCCGAGAAGGTCCAGGACAGCTTCACCCTGGTCAATGCGCGCCTCGGCATCCGCGGGCCGCAGCAGCGCTGGGCGCTCGAGCTGTGGGCGCAGAACCTGTTCAACGTCGATTACCAGCAGGTCGCGTTCAACTCGCCCTTCCAGGGGTCGAACTCGCGCGCCCACGTCCAGAATTGGGGCGCGGGCGTCGGCGCTCCGCAGGTCTCGGGCTCGCCGGCGAACCAGCTCTTCTCGAGCTACCTCGCCGAGCCGCGCACCTTCGGCGTCACCGGCCGCTTCCGCTTCTGAGCTGAGGGACAGACCGGGGGCCGCCAAGCTGGCGGTCCCCCACGTCCGCAGACTCTGAGGGGGACAGCCCGAAAGGCGGTC
>JAXDPC010000335.1:0-5683 GCA_034668525.1 Sphingomonadales bacterium | reverse complement strand
GGGCTTCGAATCGGCAGGCGGTGGACGCTTTCTCTTGGCGAGCCGGTCCTGCTCGGCGCGCTTCTGGTCGCTGAAGATCTGGTCGTAATCGTGAAAGGCGGGATGGTTCTGATCGATGCCGCTGTCGAGCACGGCCCAGCCGACATCCTTGCAGCTGATCGAGAACAGCGCGCGCGCCGCGTCCGCTTTGATCGCTCCGACCGATTCCGCGATCGCAGGCGCGGCGTCGCGATTGAGGCTGACCTGGAAGATCAGCCCGTTCCAGGGCTGCCTGGCGAGGTCTTTCCTTTTCTTGTGCGCCTTCGAGAGCGCGCGATGGCGCTTGATGATGAGCCGGACTGCCCGGACGCCCTCGTCCAGGATTCGCCCCCGGCCCAGCAGCTCCTGGGCCGCCGAGACCGGCGGGACGGGCTTCTTCGCCGCCCCTCCCGCAGCCGCCCCGGAAGCCGGTCCCGGCACTTCACTCGGCGCTTCCTTGGCAGCGGCCGTCTTCATGACCCCGAGGAGCAGGCCGAGCTTCGCCGCCTGCCTGTCTTCCGCTTCCATCTCGACGCTGTTCGCGGGCCTGGTTCCGTCGGTGAGCCTCCCGGTCACCTGTTCCGAATGCAGCTTTTCCTCGCGCAAAACCTCGTCCAGCTCCCACTCGATCCATGTCCGGACCTTGGCGTTGTCCGGCTCGCCTTCCTCCTCGTCCGCCTCGTCGTCGTCGTCATAAGCGTCGTCGTTCCATCGGTCGTTGATCTCGTCCCACCATTTGGTCGCGGGGATGGCGACGCCGATCAGGTCGTCGAGGGTCAGCGAGGCGACGACGAGGCCCTGGAGATAAGCGACCTTGCGGTTGTAGGGGCCGCACTCGCCCTTCGCCAGGCCGGTCCGCGCGACCAGCTTGGCGACCTCGCCGGTCGGCCTTTCCCAGGTCGGGTTGATCAGCAAATCGTGGGCCGCGGGAACGCGCTTGTCGGGGTCATCGGCGTCGGCGCGGTCCGGCTGCTCCGCAAACCGGGCCCAGACATCGCCCAGTACCGGAAAGTCCTGAAGCTCGCGCCGCCGTCCGCCGACGCCGAGCAGCAGTGCATCGATTACGTCTGTACTGATGACAACCGCCACGGCCCGCTCCCCCTGCCTTGAAGACTATGCCGAACCAGGACGCTCTACAAGCTGTCTGGCGGTTTTCCGGCCTGCGGAAGTTACCTTGCCGGGGACGCGCGCCTCACAATTTGGGCAAGGTGACGCCGCGCTGGCCCATATATTTGCCGGCACGGTCGGCATAGCTGGTCTCGCAGGGCTCGTTGCCCCGGAGGAACAGGAACTGGCAGGCGCCTTCGTTGGCGTAGACCCGCGCCGGAAGCGGCGTCGTGTTGGAGAATTCGAGGGTGACGTGGCCCTCCCAGCCGGGCTCCAGCGGGGTCACGTTGACGATGATCCCGCAGCGGGCATAGGTCGACTTGCCGAGGCAGATCACGAGCACGTCGCGCGGCACCCGGAAATATTCGACGGTGCGGGCGAGCGCGAAGCTGTTGGGCGGGATGATGCAGACGTCGGTCTTGCGGTCGACGAAGCTGTTGGCGGCGAAATCCTTGGGGTCGACGATCGCATTGTCGACATTGGTGAAGATCTTGAACTCGTCGGCGACGCGGGCGTCGTAGCCGTAGCTGGACAGGCCGTAGCTGATCGTGCCCTCGCGCCTTTGCCCGTCCTCGAACGGCTCGATCATGCGGTGCGCCTGCGCCTGCTCGCGGATCCATCTGTCCGACATGATGCTCACCGGCCGGGGCCTCCGGCCAGAATGCGGCCGCCGCAGCCGTTCAGCTCGCGCCCGCTGAGGCGGACGCGCACCACGTCCTCGTGCATCGCGCCGCCGGCGCCGCGGCAGGGACGGCGCCAGGCCTCGACTCCGATCACGGCGGTGCCGTCGCCGCCCTCCCAGCGCCGCACCCCCTTGTCGAGCGTGGTCCCGGTGCGGCGGTAACTCATTCCGCGCACTCCGCCCCCCTCGCGCCCGAACGAGAGCAGGATCCGCTCCGCGCCGACGGTCAGCAGCCAGAAGGGCTCGGCGCCGATCGCGGTGTAATGCGGCTGGCGCACCGGCGCATAGGGCCGGGGCTGCGCGCAGCCGGCGGCGGCGAGGAGCAAGGGCAGGAAATGGAAGGAGGGTCTCATGGGCTCAGCTTTCACCCGAAGCGGGTCCGCGGCGCAAGGGCCCGCCGCCTCATTTGATGTGGAGGACGCAGATGAGGGTGAAGAGGCGGCGGGCGGTGTCGAAATCCGTCTCGATCCTGCCTTCGAGGCATTCGCGCAACAGCTCGGCGCCTTCGTTGTGGAGCCCGCGGCGGGCCATGTCGATCGGCTCGAGCGCGCGCGGATTGTCCGAGCGGACGGCGCGGAAATAGCTCTCGCAGATCGCGAAATAATTGCGGATGAGCCTGCGGAAGCGGGCGAGGCCGAGCCGGATCGTCTCGAGCGGCCGGTCGTCGGAATCCTTGAGGTCGATGGCGAGGCGGTTGTCCTCGACCCGGAGCAGGACCCGGAACGGCCCGTCGTGGCCGGCGGGATCGAAACGATTGCCCTCCAGCAGGTCGAAGATGGCGATCCGCCGCTCCTGCTCGATGTCCGGGCTGCGCCAGATGATGGTGCGCTCGTCGAGGGCGACGTCGATGATGCGCTGGTCGCGGGGCATTCCCGGGCTGTTAGACGCTGTCATGCCCGCTATCCACACCCGTCCACAGGCATCGCCGCTTGAGCGAGGTCGCGGAAACGTGGACAGTCGCCGCCATGGCCGAACCCGCACTCAAATTCGCCGACGCGCCCGCGCCCGAAGCCCAGTCCCTGCCGCAGAATGTCGAGGCCGAGGCGGCGCTGCTCGGCGCGCTGATGATCGACAACCGGCTCGCCGAGGACATCCAGCTGAAGCTGCGCCCCGACCATTTCTACGAGCCGCTCCACGGCCGGATCTACGAGTCGATCCTGAAGCTGGTCGACCGCAACATGGTCGCCAATCCGGTGACCCTGCGGCCGATGTTCGAAGCCGACGAGGAGATGAAGACGCTCGGCGGGCCGGGCTATCTCGCCCAGCTGACTGGCTCGGGCGCGGCGATCATCGGCGCCCGCGATTTCGCCGACCAGGTCTACGACCTCGCGCTTCTGCGCGCGCTGATCGGGGTCGGCCGGGAGATGGTCGAGCAGGCGCTCGACACGTCGGAGGACGTCGATCCCAAGAGCCAGATCGAGGGCGCCGAGGCGGCGCTCTACCGGGTCGCCGAGGAGGGCGGCGGCGAAGGCTCGGTCAAGACCTTCGCCCAGGCGACGCGCATGGCCGTGCAGATGGCCGAGAAGGCGCTCAACACGGGCGGCGGCCTGTCGGGCGTCACCACCGGCCTCGCCGACGTCAACGCCAAGACCGGCGGCCTCCATCACAGCGACCTCGTCATCCTCGCCGGGCGCCCCGGCATGGGCAAGACCGCGCTCGCCACCAACATGGCGTTCAACGCGGCGCGCAGGCTGGTCCGCGACCAGGAGGACGGCATCGCGCCGGAGAAATCGGCCGGCGCGGCGGTCGCCTTCTTCAGCCTCGAAATGTCGGCCGACCAGCTCGCCACCCGCATCCTCGCCGAGCAGTCGGGCATCCCCTCCGAGGCGTTGCGCATGGGCAAGATCAGCCAGCAGGACTTCCGCAATCTCGCCCGCGCCGCCGCGGAGCTCGAATCGCTCCCGCTCTACATCGACGACACGCCCGGCCTCACCATCGCCGCGCTCCGCACCCGCGCCCGACGCCTCAAGCGCCAGCGCGGCGTCGGCATGATCGTCGTCGACTATCTCCAGCTCCTGCAGGGCACCGGCAAGAACAGCGGCGACAACCGCGTCCAGGAAATTTCGGAAATCTCGCGGGGGCTCAAGACGCTGGCGAAGGAACTCAACTTGCCGGTGCTGGCGCTCTCACAGCTCAGCCGCGCCGTGGAACAGCGCGAGGACAAGAGGCCGCAGCTTTCCGACCTCAGGGAATCGGGCTCGATCGAGCAGGACGCCGACATCGTCCTGTTCGTCTATCGCGAGGAATATTATGTCGCCTCGCGCGAGCCCAAGCGGCCGATCGACGGCGACGACGCCAAGGTCTTCGAAGCCTATGAGCAGTGGCAGCGCGACATGGAGCGGGTCTACCAGCTCTCGGAGCTGATCGTCGGCAAGCAGCGCCACGGCGCCACCGGCAAGGTCAAATTGAAGTTCGAGAGCAAGATCACCCGCTTCAGCGACCATGTCGACGACGGCTACGTGCCGGAGGTTCGCGGCTAGAGCGCCCGGCCGCGGCGGCGAGCAGCTGGCGGCGCGACCTATCGCCTGGGCGGCCGCCGTCCGCGCCCGGGCGCATCTGAATACGGGGCCCTGTCCCGATCGGTGAGCTCGATCCTGCGCGCAGGCGCGTCGGCGGCCGGGTCCCGGTCGGTGAAGCGCCGGCCGTGGTTCACCGGGTCGCTGCCGGCTCCGCTGTCGCTGTCCGAAAAGTGGCCGAGCCGCCCCGCTCTACCAACCCCGTCCGCATACGGTCCCTGGTCGGTGTCGGAGTGCGGCCAGGTTCCGCGCGATCTCCCGGCGCCGACGCCGTCGGTCGGGTCATTGTCTGAAGTGGGATGGGCGCCCGCCCCCTCGGCGAAGATGGCGAGAGCGCCTCCTGCCACGGCGATGCCACCCACCCGCTCAAGAAAGGACCTTCGCGTGACGTTCCTTCTGTGCATGTCGCGCCCCTTGCCTGTTTCCGAATCGACTTCCCTCAAGAATTGGTCTCCGCCCGATATTCCGACGTTTTCTTATTCGCCGCAAGCCCGCACGATGCGCAGCGCTACTTTTATTTCGAGCCTTCGTATCTTTGCCGAAGCATTGTAGAGTCGTCGGACGACTCACTGCCGCGGGGTGGTGTCGGTACTCGGGGGCGAGGACATGCTACGTGCGATCATCGTAGGGATTGGGGCGCTTTTCCTTTTTGGGGCGTCCGCAGCCGCTGCAGGACAGCCCCAGGCGCCGCGCCCTCGAGCCGCCGCGCCCGGCGAACGGAGCGTCTACTGCGAGCGGCTATTGGATGTCACGACGCCGGAAACCTGCAGCGACGCTGACGCCAGAGTGAGAGAGTTGCCGACCGGCAGCGGGCGACTCTCGCCGCCTAACCCGATATTCCGCGACAATCCGGTGGACGTTTATTTCGAAATCGTTCGGCCGGGCGCCGAGACGACTATCGACGAAGGCACCGAAGTCCGCACCTACCCGAATATTCAGCTCGCCGGCCATATGAGCGCGGTGCTGGTGGGGGAAGGCTTTCGGATCGATCCCCCTCCACCGTCCGGCGAGCAGAACGGCGGTCGCCCGAGGCAGTTCGGCGTCGGCGGAAGCATGATCTGGCGGTGGAACGTGACGGCGCTCGACGCGCCGCGGCACAGCTTGAGGGTCGAGGTCT
Source organism: Sphingomonadales bacterium (assembly GCA_034668525.1). Classification (GTDB taxonomy): domain Bacteria; phylum Pseudomonadota; class Alphaproteobacteria; order Sphingomonadales; family Sphingomonadaceae; genus Allosphingosinicella. Next base: position 243 of record JAXDPC010000335.1, on the reverse strand, counting down.
ACGTCCATATTCCGATCAAGAACAAGGACGGCCAGGACGAGTATCGAGTGACGCCCGTTCTCACCAGGCGCGTCAACATTCCGGTTCAAACGACGTGGAGCCAGAAATTTTCCGATTTCGGGACCTGGATCAGCCGCAGCACGAGCGGCGTCAATCTCCTCACCGCGCTGGTGACGGCTCTCGGAGCTCTGCTCGCGGCCTGGCTGGCCCTCCCGCACCTCAGGCGGCGCGCGAAACGCCGAA
>JAXDPC010000334.1:0-2501 GCA_034668525.1 Sphingomonadales bacterium | reverse complement strand
AGGGCGATGCGGTGCTGAAAAGCGTCTCGCAGCGGCTGGTCAAGGAAGTCGGGCCGTTCGGCCATGTCGGCCGCATGGGCGGCGACGAGTTCGCCATCGTCATCAAGGACGCGCAGAGCCGGCGCATGGTCGAGACGCTGGCCGAGCGGGTCATCGCCGCGATCGCCGAACCCTATCATATCGACAAGGCCGAGATCCGCATCGGCGTCTCGATCGGCTGCGCTTTCGGCCCGATCGACGGACAGAGCGTCGACGACCTTATCCAGAAAGCCGACCTCGCTTTGTATCAGGCGAAGGACCAGGGCCGCGGCACCTGCTGCTTCTTCAACTCGGACATGCAGAATGCCGCCGAGGACCGGCTGCGGCTCGAGCAGGACCTGCGCACGGGCCTCCAGCTCGGCCAGTTCCGCCTGCTCTACCAGCCGCTGATCAGCGCCGCGGACCAGACCCTGGTCGGCTTCGAGGCGCTGATCCGCTGGCACCACCCGACCCGCGGCATCGTCCCGCCGAACGACTTCATCCCGCTCGCCGAGGAATCGGGCCTGATCATGGATCTGGGCGACTGGGTGATCGAGGAAGCGTGCCGCGCCGCCTCGGCGTGGCCGGAGAATATCAGCGTCGCCGTCAACCTCTCGGCCCGGCAGCTGATCTTCCCGGCGCTGCCCAACACCGTCAACGAGGCGCTCGGCCGCTTCCGGCTGCAGGCCAACCGGCTCGAGCTCGAAGTGACCGAGAGCGTGTTCCTGGGCGATTCCGACTGCGCGCTCGACGTGCTCAAGCGGCTCCGCGCGATCGGCGTCGGCATCGCGCTGGACGATTTCGGCACCGGCTATTCCTCATTGGGCTATCTGAACAAGGCCGTCTTCCACAAGCTGAAGATCGACGGCTCGTTCGTCCGCGATGCCGCCCAGAACCGCGAGACGGTGGCGATCATCCAGTCGATCGTCAGCCTCGCCAAGAGCTTCCGGATGACCGTCACCGCCGAAGGCGTCGAGACGGCCGACGACTTCACCCGCATGCGCGATCTCGGCGTCCACCAGATCCAGGGCTATCTGTTCGGCAAGCCGATGACCTTCGAGCGGGCGAGCGAGCTCGTCCACGGCAGCCGCCAGCGCCTGACCGCCTGAGCCAGCGCTGGGCGCACTCGCCGCGATGGTGTAGTCTCCCCGGCGAGGGGAGATCGATCATGAAGATCCTTGCGATTGCCGTCGCCCTCGGCGCGCTGGCGGCGACGTCCGCCGCCGCCCAGCCGGGACGGGTCACCAGCGTCTATACCGCTCTCGACGTCGCTCGCTGCACGCAGACCGCCCATGAAGAGGAGGGCAGCAGCACGACCTGGCGCTGCCGCGGCCATGCAGGGGTGCCGCTGATCGTGATGGCCGGCGACGACCGCTACGATATCGACGCCGGCGAGGACAATGGCGAGTGGGAGGCGCCGGGCCGCTTCAGCACGCCGGGCCCTCGGGTCGAATGGCGGCTTCGCGGCGGGCGGGCGTTCGCGATCATCTATCGCCTGCTCCTCTCCGGCGACAATCTACCGAATTCCAGCGTGCTCGCCGTGGAATCGATCGGGCGTCCGGGCCATGCCGGCTGCCTGGTCGCCATGATCGACGGCCGCCTGCCGAACGCGAATGCGCTCGCGCGGGCCCGTGCCGATGCCCGCGCCGCTTCCTTCCGCTGCGGCGAGGACGAGCACGAGCTGCACGGCCCGGCGCAATAGGCGCTATTGGCGAGCCGCGGCCTTCTTGGTCCTCAGCGTCGGATCGGCGGCCGCGGGATCGTCGGGCCACGGATGCTTCGGATAGCGGCCGCGCATCTCCTTCGCGACCGCCGCCCAGCTGCCGCGCCAGAAGCCGGGCAGGTCGCGCGTGGTCTGGATCGGACGCCCGGCCGGCGAGGTGAGGCTGAGCACCAGCGGCTCACCGGCGATATCCGGATGCACGGCGAGACCGAACAGAGCCTGGACCCGCACCGTCACGCTCGGCCCGGCCTCGGCCTCATAGTCGATCGCATGCGCGCTCCCCGCGGGCGTCGTGAACTGCGCCGGCGCCAGCCGCTCGATCCGCTGCCGTCCCTCCCAGCCGAGCAAGGCGTCGAGCGTCCCGGCGAGCGCGCCCGGGTCGATCTCGGCGAGCCGCCGCTTGCCGGCCAGGAGCGGCGGCAGCCATTCGTCCAGCGACGCGATCAGCGCTTCGTCCGAGAGATCCGCCAGCGAGGCATCCCGCCGCCGCGCGAAGCCGGCGCGACGGCGCAGGCTGCTGGCCGCTTCGCTCCACGGCAGCAGATCCAGGCCGTGCGCGCGCACGCCTTCGATCAGGGCGCCGGCGACCGCTTCCGCGTCTGGCCGGCTGTCCGGACCGCCGGAAAGACGGATGGCGCCCAGCCTGCGTGCCCGCTCGGCCCGCACGCCGCCGGTCGCGGGATCGAACGTCACGGCCGCGCCCGATGAGATGCGGTCGGCGAACAGCTCTTCGATTGTCGCCTGATCGATCGCCGCCGCC
>JAXDPC010000333.1:0-5173 GCA_034668525.1 Sphingomonadales bacterium | reverse complement strand
GACCCTGATCGCAAAAGGTTGAGCACTCCCGGAAGGAGGCCGCCTTTGTCGAGCTATGCGAACAGGCTGATGCCGCTGACCCGGATCGGCTTTGCCGCGCGCGGCGTGATGTACGGCCTGATCGGCTGGCTCGCGCTGCGCAGCGGCCGGACCGAGGATCCGGGCGGGATCTTCGACTATCTCGAGAGCGGCGGCGGCAGGCTGGTGCTCGCAGTGATGGCGCTCGGCTTCCTGTTCTACGCGGTCTGGCGCCTCCTCGACGCCTGGATCGACCCCGAAGGCCGCGGCGACGACGCCAAGGGCATCGGCGTGCGCCTGGCGGGGGCCGGGATCGCCCTCATCTATCTCGGCTTCGCCGGCGCGGCGGCGCTCCACGCGCTGGACCGCAGCAGCGGGGGCGGCGGCAGCACCGGCGAGGAGGGCGCGCGGACGGCGTTGAGCCTGCCCGGCGGGACGGTGCTTCTGTTCGCCGTCGCGGCCGCCTTTCTTTGGGCCGCGGTCGCCCAGTTCGCGAAGGCCTGGACGCTGAAGTTCATGCGCCACCTCCAGTGCAGCGCGCCCACGGGCCGCTGGGTCTGCTGGCTCGGCCGCGCCGGCTACGCGACCCGCGGCGCGATCTTCCTGGTGACGGCCTGGCTGTTCTTCGGCGCGGCGCGCCACCACAGCGCCCGCGAGGCCGGCGGGCTCGCCGACGCCCTCTCCTCCATGCCGCCGACGCTGCAGACCGCCGTGGCGTTCGGCCTCATCCTGTTCGGCTTGTTCAGCCTCGCCGAAGCCCGCTACCGCAGGATCGACCGCCGCCTCGCCGACGCGGTCCCCGGCGGCTAGACCGCGGCGCCGGCGCTCGCCTCGAGCTTCGTGGCCTCTACGACCGGCCGCGCGCTCCAGTTCTCGCCGTCGAACGTATAGCGGGCGACGTCGCGCGCCTTGAAGCGGGCGCCGTCCCAGGCGACGACCTGCAGGTCGACCTCGCTGTTCTTGTGGGTCTCGATCCAGTTGAAGCTCTGCAGCTCGTCGTTCCTGAGCCTGACCGAGGTCGCGGTGCCGGCCTGGATGACCAGGGCGCCGCCGGCATTCTGCACCATCCGCCGCGCCGCCTCGGCATAGGTGCGGTGGAAATGGCCGGCGAGAGCGATATGCACGCCCGCCGCGCACACCGCCTTGACCGCATCCTCGTGCCGCCCGACCGCTTCGCTGAGCTCGCCGCCTTCGCCGATCGGCATCGCGAACAGCGGATGGTGCGTGACGAGGATGCGCGTCTTGTGCGCGGGGACTTCGGCGAAGCGCGCCCGAATGATCTCCATCTGCGCCCGATTGATCCGGCCGTCCTTGATGGTAAGCGAACGCGCCGTATTGATCCCCAGCACCGCCAGATGATCGTCCTCATACCAGGGGCAAAGGTCGTTCGAGATGTAGCGTTTGTAGCGCGACAGCGGCCGGCCGAAGCGGCGGGCGAGGTCGTAGAGCGGCACGTCGTGATTGCCGGGCACGGCGAGCAGGTCGAAGCCGTCGGCGCGGAGCGTGTTGAGCCAGGCCGAGGCCTGGCGGAACTGCTCCTCGCGCGCCCGCTGGGTGAAGTCGCCGCTGATGATGACGAGGTCCGGCCGGTGCTCGCGCAGCCACGCCACCGAAGCGTCGACCACCTTCTGGTCGTGAGCCCCGAAATGGATGTCGGAAAGGTGCGCGACGGTCGCCATGAGCGATGAACGACGCGGGGCCGCGCGGGTTGCCTCAGGCCCAGCTCGCCCGATGGCGGGAACCGAGGGTGGTGAGCAGCTCATACTGGCTGAGGCCGGACTGGGCGGCGGCGGCCGGCAGATCGTAATCGAGCTCCAGCCAGTCCCCCTCGGCGACTTCGGGCGCGGCGTCGACCGAGACGGCGGTAAGGTCCATCGACACTCGTCCCACGACCGGCAGCCATGCGCCGCCGCCGGGCGCGCGGGCGCGGCCGGTCCCGGAGAAGCCGCGCAGATAGCCGTCGGCATAGCCGATGTTGAGAATGGCGAGCTCGCAGGGTTGCTCGGCGGTGAAGAGGCCGCCGTAGCCGACGCTGCCGCCGGCCTCGACCCGCCGGCGCTGGACCACCTGCGCTTCGACGCGCGCTACTTGGCCGATATGTCCCTCCGCCTCGCGGCGCGGTATGCCGCCGTAGAGCGCGATGCCCGGGCGGGTGAGGTCGAAGGCGTAATCCGGACCGAGGCAGATGCCGGCGCTGTTGGCGAGGCTGCGGCGCTCGGCGGAGACGTCGGCGGCCAGCGCGACGAAAGCGGCGCGCTGGCGCTCGTTCGCGGGGACGTCTTCGTCGGCGCAGGCGAGATGGCTCATCAACGTGCGGATCTCGAGCCCGTCGAGCGCGCCGTTGGCGACGTCCTGCGCCGAAAGGCCGAGCCGGTTGATGCCGGTGTCGAGCATGACGTCGCAGGGGCCGCGGCCGCGCCAACGCCAGACCTGCTCGGCGGTGTTGAGCACCGGGCGGGCCCAGCGCGGCACTTCGGAATCCTCGCGCGCGACGCCGTGCAGGACCGACAGCGACAGTCCGTCCGGCCAGGGCGCCAGGGCTTCGGCCTCCGCCCAGGTCGCGACGAAGAAATCGCGGCAACCCGCCTCGGCCAGGCGTCGAACGACCTCGCGGGCGCCGAGCCCGTAGCCGTCGGCCTTGACCGCCGCGCCGCAGGCGGCGTCGCCGCTTTGCTGCTGCAGCCAGCGCCAGTTGGCGACGAGCGCCTCGCCGTCGAGCCTCAGCCGCAGAGGGAGGTGAGCCATGGCCGGCGCCTAGCGCGGCGGCGGCGCTTCGTCCAACCTTCTGCCGGACGCCAAGGAAGGCGGGCGGAGCGTTGCGCGGACCGCAACGGGCGATTGCGGGCCGCGGCGCTTATCGAAGACGTCCGGAGCGCCTAAATTCTGTCCATGATCACGCAGCCCGCCCTCTTCCTCTCCCACGGCGCGCCGGACCTCGCCCTGAGCGACGCGCCCGCGCGCGCCTTCCTCGAATCGCTCGGCCCCCGCCTCGACCGCCCCGATGCGATCGTCATCGTCTCCGCCCATCACGAAGCGGGCGGCGGTCCACACGTCCGCGCGCCGGCGCGCTTCCGCACCTGGCACGATTTCGGCAATTTCGACCGCCGCCTGTTCGACATGCGCTACGAACCGGCAGGCGACCCGGCGCTCGCCGACGAGGTGATGCGCCTGCTCGCCAAGGCGGGCATGAGCCCGGTTAGAGACGGCTCCGACCTGCTCGACCACGGCGCCTGGGTGCCGCTCTCTTTGCTCTTCCCGGACGCGGACGTGCCGGTGGTGGCGGTCTCGATCGATCCCGCGCAGGATTCGCGCTGGCACGAGCGGATCGGCCGCGCCCTGGCGCCGCTGCGTAGCGGCAACGTGCTGCTGATCGGCTCGGGAAGCATTTCCCACAACCTGCGCGCGGTCTTCACCGCGGCGGCCGGCGAGGACCGCGCCTGGGTCGAGAGCTTCACCTCCTGGCTCGAGGAGGCGATCCGAACCGGCGACCGCGAACGGCTGCTGTCCGCGATGGCCGAGGCTCCCGGCGCGGCGCGCAATCACCCGACCGACGAGCATCTCCTGCCCCTGTTCTTCGCCGCCGGCGCGGGCGGCCCGGCCGGCGCCCGGCTCCACCACAGCTACACCTACGACGTGCTGGCCATGGACGTTTACGCGTTCGGCGAACCGGCTGTCCTGGCAGGCTTTGCTGCAGACGTGGACAAGCCGCCGGCGATGTGATCTTTTCCCCTCCAGGGGGACGATCGACATGTATCTGACGGTGTACGGAATCGCGATCAAGCTGGCGCTGGTCGGCTGGGCGCTGCTGCTGGTGTCGCTGTTCCTGGCGCGGATCAGGCGTTTCGCCTGGCCGCTGGCCCAGTTCGTCATCCCGGCGATCTTCGGCCTGCTCTACGTGCTGATGGTCTGGGACGGCCGCCACGCACTCGATCTGCCGGGCAGCTTCACCACCTTCCCGGGAATCGACGCGCTGTTCCAGAACGACAGCGCCCTCACCGCGGCCTGGATCCACATCATGGCGATGGACATGTTCGCCGGCGCCTGGATCGCCCAGGACGGAATCGCGCGGGGCGTGCCGCTGATATTGCTGCTCCTCCTCCTGATCCTGACCTTCGCCTTCGGCCCGTCCGGCCTGCTCCTCTACATCCTCGCCCGTTTCGCGCTGCGGCCGCGCACGACTAACGCGGACGAGGCCTAGCCGAGGCCCGCCCGCGCCGCCTCCCAGTTGCGACCGTCGAAGGCGTGCACCTGGACCTCGAGGCAGGAGGCGTCATCAATCGCATTGAAGTTCACGCTCCACGCTTTCGGGTGGGAGCGCGGCTGGTAAAAGCTCTTCACGCCGCACGTGGCGCAGAACAGGTGCTCGGCAGCGCCCGTGCCGAAGCGATAGCTGGTGAGCGCGTCCCTGCCCGACACCAGCCTGAAATCCGCGTGGGGCACGATCAGGTGGCGGAACCCCGTCGCCGCGCAGATCGAGCAGTTGCAGTCGAGCACCTCGACCGCCCGCGGAACCTCCGCCTCGAACCGCACCTTCTTGCAATGACAGCCGCCTTCGATCTTCATGCGCATCCAATGCAACATTGCTTCCCGCCCGTCACCCGCCCCGACACGCGCCTCCTCCTGCTCGGCAGCCTGCCCGGAGCGATGTCGCTCGCCGCGGAGCGCTATTATGCCAATCCGCGCAACCAGTTCTGGCGGCTGGCGGGCGCGGTGATCGGCCGGGACCTGGAGCCGCTCGCTTACGAGCAGCGGCTCGAGGCGCTGCTCGACGCCGGCATCGGCCTGTGGGACACGGTCGCCGCCGCGACCCGCAAGGGCAGCCTCGACCAGGATATCCGCCTCCACCAGGCGAGCGATCTCGCGGGCCTCGCCGCCGTGCTGCCGAAGCTCCGCGCCGTCGGCTTCAATGGCGGCAAATCCGCCGCGATCGGGCGCCCGCAGCTCGCAACCCGCGCCGGCCTGGCGCTGATCGCACTTCCGTCGTCGAGCCCTGCTTTCACTGTGCCTTTCGAGGAGAAGAAAGCACGCTGGCTTGACCTTCGCCAATTTCTCTAGGCGGCCAGGATGCGCGAGCCTAATCTGGCACCATGTGGAAATGGGCCGCAGCAGCCGTGATCGGGCTCGTTCCCGGCGCCGTGCACGCTACCTGCATCCA
>JAXDPC010000332.1:0-4581 GCA_034668525.1 Sphingomonadales bacterium | reverse complement strand
GGCCGGCGCGGGGACGCCGGCCGTCAATGCGGCGGTGAAGGCGCTGCTCGACGCCAACGGCTTCCAGAGCGTCGGTGCCGCGCGCTTCTTCATCAACGGCCTCAACACCCGCACCCGCGGTCTCGACGCGGTGATGAGCTATCGCTGGCGGACCGGGAGCATCGGCAACTGGACGCTGACCGCGGCCTACAACCGCAACCGCACCCGGATCGAGGAGCGGCTCAACAATCTCGGCCCGCTCGCGACCATCCCGGGCATCGTCCTGTTCGGCCGGGTCGAGGGCATCCGCTTCACCGACGGCCAGCCGCGCGACAAGATCGTGTTCAGCGCCGACGGCGAGATGGGCAATTTCGGCCTCACCGCGCGCACCACGCGCTTCGGCTCGGTGATCGCGCCGGGCGCGACCGCTCCGATCTCCGATCCGCTCAGCCTGACCGCGCTCGGCCCCGACGACATCCGGCTCGGCGCGAAGTGGGTGACCGACCTCGAGCTTCGCTACCGCGCGTTCGACCGGCTCGAGCTCGCGATCGGCGCGGACAATATCTTCGACGTCTATCCCGACCGCTCGCCGTTCGGGCCGCGCCCGGCCTCGGAGGGCGGCGGCGTCTATCCGATCAACCAATATTATCTGCCTTATTCGGGCTTCTCGCCCTTCGGCTTCAACGGGCGCTTCATCTACGCCCGGGCGTCGATCGGCTTCTGATCAGCGTTCGAGGCGGCCGCCGCCCGGGCGGACCGGCGTTCCCGCGCCGGTTCCGCCGCGGCGGCGGTTGTAGCGGACCGACCAGAGCAGGGAGAGGCCGATCAGCACCGCGCCGATCAGTCCGGTCACGACCTCGGGGATCTGGTAGCGCGCCGAGAGCAGCATGATCGCGGCGAGCGCGAGGATCGCCCAGAAGGCGCCGTGCTCGAGATAGCGATATTGGGCGAGCGTGCCCTTGTCGACGAGCATCACCGTCATCGAGCGCACGAACATCGCGCCGATGCCGAGCCCGAGCGCGATGATGAAGATGTTGTTGGAAAGGGCGAAGGCGCCGATCACGCCGTCGAACGAGAAGGCGCTGTCCAGCATGTTGAGGTAGAGGAACCCGCCGAGCCCCGAGCGGACCGCCGCGCCCGCGACCGCGTGCGGATCGACCGCCTCGGGCTCGAGCAAAGAGTTGATTGCCTCGACCAGGATGTAGGCGAGGATGCCGAAGATTCCGGAATTGATCAGCACCGGCGCTTCCTCGGGATGGATCATCTTCGAGATGCCGTAGAGCGCGAGCAGGACCAAAGCGATGTCGACCGCGTCGACCGAGGCGAGCCGGGCCAGCCGTTTCTCGATGACGCCGATCCAGTGGATCTCCTTGTCCTGATCGAAGAAGAATTTGAGGCCGACCATGGCGAGGAAGGCGCCGCCGAAGCCGGCGATGCCGACATGGGCGGCGGTGATCAGCCTCTCATATTCGGCCGGGTTCTCCGCGGCGAGGCGGACCGCCTCGAGCGGACCGACCTGCGCCGCGATCGCGACGATGGCGAGCGGGAAGATGACCCGCATCCCGAACACGGCGAAGGCGATTCCCCAGGTCAGGAAGCGCCGCTGCCAGATCCGGTCCATGTCGCGGAGCACGGTCGCGTTGACCACGGCATTGTCGAACGAGAGCGAGACTTCGAGCACGCCGAGCACGAGCACGATCCAGACCACCCCGGCGGTGCCCCCGGCGGTCCCGGTCAGCTCCCAGCCGACCCACACCGACAAGGCGAGGCAGACGAAAGTGAACAAAAATGCGCCCCTGAAATAGCCCCACATGCGCGCCGCGCTCCTGTTCGATCCTCGCACCGCGCCTAGCCGCGCGCCGCCGCGTCGACAATTGCGGAATGCGGGTGAGGGAGCTCAGGTCCCTGCGCCGAGCCGGGAGCGGCTATGGCGGCGTGTCGCCTCCGCCCGGCTGCTGGAAGTCGAACCCCTGCTCCTGCCGCTGCCGGCCGGTCGTCCCGCCGAAATTGTAGCTGATGCCGAAGAAGACGATGCGGCCGACCCCCCGCTGCTCGATGCGGTCGCGCAGGTCGGGGCTTTCGAAGACGACTTCCTGCCGCGCGCTGTCCAGGACGTCCTGCGCGGTGAGGAGCAGGCTCAGGCGGTCGTTGACCTTGCGGCGATAGCCGAGGTTCAGGACCGCCCCGGATTCGCGATAGCCCTGAGGGAGGAGCTGCCGACCGGCATAAGCGGCGTTCACCTGGAAGAAGTCCCTGGGCGTCGGCTGCCAGCTCAGGTTGGCGCGGACCGAGCCGGTCGTGATCGACTGCGGGTCGGAGACGCCGCCGATGCGCGGGTCGATCTCGTGCCACAGCAGGGTCGCCGAGGCGTTGTAGCTGAGCTCCGGGGTGATCCGGCCATTGGCGACCAGCTCGGCGCCGACCCGCGTCGCCGTGGCCAGGTTCGCGCGCGTGGTCAGGAAGACGCCGTCGCCGATATCGCTGACGATGTCGGTGACGCCGCCGGTCGAGCGGCGGTAGAAGCCCGTCAGCGAGTAGAAGGTCCCGGACTTGCGGTGCTGCAGGCCGAGCTCGAGGGAATCGGTCACTTCGGGCAGGAGGAAAGGATTGCCGCGGCGCCGGTTCAGCGCGTCGAGATAGATGGTGTAGGGATTCAGGTCCTGCGCCGAGGGCCGCTGGATGCGGCGGCTGTAGCTGGCGCGCAAAGTCTCCTCGCGGGACAGCTCATGACTGAGGTGCAGCGTCGGGTAGGCCCGAAAATAGCCGCGCTCGAAGCGGACCCCGTCGGTGATCTGGTCGAGCCGAGTGTCGACCTGTTCGAGCCGGAGGCCCGCCTGGGTGTCGAGCCTGCCCAGCTTGAACCGGTAGGTGCCGTACAAAGCGTGGATCGTCTCGTCATATCCGAACGCGTTGGTGAGCCCCGGTGCGGGCACGAGCAGGTCCGGCGCCGTACCGAAGTCGCCGGTGAAGTCGAACGCGCTCGAGCGGGCATCGCCCTGATAGCCGATGTTGATCGACTGGTCGGTGCCGGTCGGGCGCCGATAGTCGAGCTTCAGGGTATAGTCTTCCCGGTCGATCGCGTTGCGGATGCGCTCGAAATTGCTCTGCCCGGCGCCGAAGGTGGTGACCGCATCGACCGCGCGCCGCATCCTGACGTCCTCGGCCTCCAGATCGGCGACGAATTCGTGCCCGGTGCCCGGCAGGGTGCGGCGCCACGACAAGCGCCCGCCGAGGCCGCGCTGGGACAGGTCGATCTCCGAGCTCCGGTCGAACGAAGCGGCCGCGTTCTCGCTTGAGAAGAGGTCGAAGCGCTCTACGTCGCCGGTGCCCTGACGGTAGCTCAGCTCCGTGCTCAGCCGGTTGCGCGGGTCGAGGTCGTAATCGACGGCGAAGCGGGCGGAGCGGAACGTATTGCTGTTGTCCAGCTCCGAATCCTGACGGCTGGAGACGAAATCGCCGGAAAGAGGATCGCGGCGGGAACGAAGCTGGGTCGCGCCGGCGGTGCCGCTGAAGCGGCGATAGCCGAGATCGCCGGTCACGGTCAGGCCCGGCCGGGACATGGCGCCGTTCAGGTTGAGGCTGGCGCGGTCCACGCCGCCGACGTTGGCGCGCACGGTGGCGGTGCGTGTATTCTGGCGCGTGTGCCGGCTGACGAGGTTGATGACCCCGCCGGATCCTTCCGGGCTCATGTCGGCGGACGGATTGGTGATCACCTCGACCCGCTCGATCTGGCTGGAGGGCATCGACAGGATCACCTGGCCGCGATTGTCGCCCCGCAGCATCGCGGACGGACGTCCGTCGACGAGGATCGTCACCCCAGGGTCGCCGCGAAGGCTCACATTGCCCTGAACGTCGACTTCCACGCCTGGAACGGCCCGCAGCGCGTCGGCCAGCGTGCCCGTCTGCACCTGCAGGTCGTTGGCGACGTTGAAGCTCACGCGATCCGGCGTGGCGATCACGTCGGATCGCCTTCCGGTGACCACCGTCACGTCACCGGGCGGAGCGGCTTGTGCGGGAGGCGTCGCGGGCTGGGCGGCCGGAGGGCGGGGCGCTGCGTCGGCGGCGCCGGCGCTAGTGCCGGATCGCTGTCCCTGCGGCGTCTGCGCCTGCAGCGCGCTCGGTGCGAGCAGGCACGCGGCCAAGGTGAGCATCGATCCGCATGCGCTATACTCTTTATGCCTCATTATCCGCTTTCCTTCGGAGACGTTGATGCTGGCGGGCGCGACCTGCGCCACCGGTTCCCGGTTAGCCGCGAAACGGGTGATCGGCATGATGGAGCTGTGAGGTTTCTCTGAAATCGGTCATCGAAGCTTCCCATGTTCGATCCGGACGACGATCTGTCCGTCGCATCAATCTGTCATACTGTATTATGCATGTAAAGCACCGTGGGCGCCGCCCCCAGCGGATAATTCGAGCACGCGCGAGGTGCGAGCCGGCACGGCGATCGCGGCGCCGTCTCGGCCACGGCGCCGGGTTGGACCGGGAGCGAGGAGCGGCTCGCGCTCGCCGTCCGCAATCAATGCGGTCGGGCGTGGGCGGCCTCGGCATCTATTCCATTGTAAATGGTGGTGGACGCACCAGGGCTCGAACCTGGGACCCGCT
>JAXDPC010000331.1:0-8229 GCA_034668525.1 Sphingomonadales bacterium | reverse complement strand
CACGCCCGCGGCGCCAATGTGATGCTGTCCGGGACGCGCGGCCCCTGGACCTTCGGCCTCGGCGCCGGCTACGCCCATCGCCGCTATTCGGCCTTGTTCGAGGGCGACATCACCGCCTTCGATCCGCTGAGCGACGACAGCTTCGTGCTCAATGCCGGCGTCAGCCGCCGGCTCGGCCGCTTCTCGTCAATGTCGATCGACGCGACGGCGAGCTGGTTCGACAGCGACCGCGCCGCCTTCGATCCGGTGTTCAGCACGGGGGTCACCGCCGGCTATTACCGCTCGTTCCTGATCCCCGGGCTGCAGCTCAACGCCGCGCTCGGCATCTCGCACAGCGAGTCCGGCCTGCTCGACAGCACCATCCTCCAGGCCCTGCTCGGCCTGCGCTACACCTTCTGAGGGCATCGATCATGTACAGCGACCATTTCGGCCTTTCGGGACAGCCCTTCCAGCTCACGCCCGACGCGCGCTTCTGGTTCGGCAGCCGGACCCACAGGAAGGCGATGGCCTATCTCGGCTACGGCCTCGCGCAGGGCGAGGGCTTCATCGTCGTCACCGGCGAGGTCGGCGCGGGCAAGTCGACCCTGGTCGGCCATCTGCTCGCCACCATCGACCGCTCGCGGCTCAATGCTCTCTCGATCGTCTCGACCCAGGTCGAGGGCGACGACATGCTCCGCCTGGTCGCCCAGGGCCTCGGCCTCGCCACCGCGGGAATCGAGAAGGCGCAGCTGCTCGATCTCGTCGAGCGCCGGCTCGACGAGGAGGCGCGCGCCGGCAAGCGCACCCTGCTGATCGTCGACGAGGCGCAGAACCTGCCGGTCTCGGCGCTGGAAGAGCTGCGCATGCTCTCCAACTTCCAGATCGGCGGCCGCGCCCTGGTCCAGATCTTCCTGCTCGGCCAGCCCGAGTTCCGCGACAAGCTCTCTTCATCGGAGGGCCTCGAGCAGCTCCGCCAGCGCGTGATCGCCAACCACCACCTCGACGCCATGGGCTCGGACGAGATCGAAGCCTATGTCGCCCACCGGCTGAAGCTGGTCGGCTGGCAGGGGCGTCCGGCCTTCGCCGACGACGCATGGCCCGCGATCCATGGCCACACCGACGGCATTCCGCGCCGGGTGAACCAGCTCGCCAACCGGCTGATGCTGTTCGCCGCCGTGGAAGGTCAGGAGGAGATCGGCGCCTTCGTGGTCGACTCGGTCGTGGCCGACCTGGCCGGCGAGCGGCTCGACGTCCGCGCCGCCTTTGCCGAGCGGGTGCTGCCGCTGCGCAGCGTCGGCTCCACGCCGACCCGACCGCGCGCCGTCCCCGAGCCTGTTCAGCAGGAGCCGGCGCCGGTAGCCGATTTCGCGCTCGAGCGCCGCGTGGCAGCGCTCGAGGCCCGGGTCCAGGAGCAGGAGGGTGCGCTCCGGCGCGTCCTCGCCATGCTGGTCGACTGGGTCGAGAATGCCGACCCGGGCTACCGCAGCAACGCGGCTTGAACGGAGGGGACGTGCTGAATGCCCTCTCGGTCGATGTCGAGGACTGGTTCCAGGTCGGCGCCTTCGAGAATGTGATCTCGCGGGCCGATTGGGATCGGCTCCCCGCGCGCGTCGAACGCAACAGCGAGGCGGTGCTCGCTTTGTTCGCCAGGGCCGGAGTCAAGGCGACCTTCTTCACCCTTGGCTGGGTCGCCGAGCGGCATCCCGCCCTCCTCCGCCGGATCGTCGCCGAGGGGCACGAGATCGCCAGCCACGGCTGGGACCACCGCCGGGTCTTCACCATGGATGCCGCGGCTTTCCGCGCCGATCTCGAGCGCGCCCAGAAGGCGATCGAGGATAGCTGCGGCGTTTCGCCCCAAGGCTACCGCGCCCCGAGCTTCTCGATCGATGCGCGCACGCCCTGGGCGCACGCGGTGCTGGCCGATCTCGGCTTCTCTTATTCGTCCTCGGTCGCTCCGATCGCGCACGACCATTATGGCTGGCGCGAAGCGCCGCGCTTCGCCTCCCGCCCGGTTGCAGGCTCGCCGCTGATCGAGCTTCCGGTCACGACCGTCGAGGTCGGCGGCCGCAGGCTCGCCGCGGGGGGCGGGGGTTTCTTCCGGCTGCTCCCCTACCGCTTCAGCAACTGGGCGATCGGCCGGGTCAACCGGCGGGACCGGCGTCCTGCCGTCTTCTATTTCCATCCTTGGGAGATCGATCCCGGCCAGCCCCGCGTCGCCGGCGCGCCGCTCCGATCGCGTCTCCGCCATTACACCAACCTCTCCGCCATGGAGCCCAAGCTGTTGAAGCTGCTGGGCGCCCATCGCTGGGGCCGCACCGATGCGGTGGTCGCCGCTGAGCGGGAGCGGCTGCAATGAACGCGCTCTCACCCATCGTCGGCGTTTCCGTTCGCCGAGCCGGACCCGAGGACGAGGCGCGGATCGAGGCGTTTCTCGCCGCACATCCCGAGGCCACGCCCTTCCACCGCCCCGCCTGGGTGCGCGCGATCGAGCGCGGCTGCGGCCAGGCGCAGCATATGCTTCTTGCGGAACGCGGCACGGCCGTCACGGGCCTCCTGCCGCTCACTCATGTCCGGTCGCGACTGTTCGGATCGGCGCTGGTCTCCTCGGGCTTCGCGGTCGGCGGCGGTATTCTCGCTCTGGACGATGAGAGCGCAATGCGGCTCGCCGACGCGGCCGTCGCTCTGGCCCACGATCTCTGCTGCCCGACGGTCGAGCTTCGCGGCGGCGCCGTCCCGGCCGGCTGGCAGGCGCGCGACGGCGTCTACGCCGATTTCGCCCGCCCGCTCGCCGGAGACGAGGACGCGATCCTGAAGGCGATCCCCAAGAAGCAGCGCGCCGAGGTGCGCCGGGCGATGGCCTACGATTTGGCCGTCGAGTGCGGGCGGGACGCGAAAACACACCATCGCGTCTATGCCGAGAGCGTCCGCAATCTCGGCACGCCGGTCTTTCCGCTCAGCCTGTTCGAGGCCGTCCTCGCCGAATTCGGCGAGGATGCCGAGGTGATGATCGCGCGCAAGGAGGGGCGGCCGGTCTCGACCGTCCTCAGCCTCTATTTCAAGGGAACGGTCTATCCTTTTTGGGGCGGCGGGACTCCGCAAGCGCGGAACCTGCGCGCCAACGAATATCTCTATTATCGCCTGATGTGCCGCGCCGCCGAGCGCGGCTGCACGCGCTTCGACTTCGGCAGGTCGAAACTCGGCACCGGGCCCTATGCGTTCAAGAAGAACTGGGGTTTCGAGCCCAGGCCACTCGTCTACGCAGTGCATGGCGAGGGCCGCGACACCAATCCGACGAGCCCGAGATACCGGCTGCAGGTGGCGCTGTGGAAGAAGCTGCCGCTGGCGGTGGCCAACCGGCTCGGTCCCCTGATCGCGCGGGGGCTCGGATGAGGCCGGAGATATTGTTCCTCGCCCACCGCATCCCGTTCCCGCCGAACCGGGGCGACAAGATCCGCTCGTGGCACCTCCTTCAGCGGCTGGCGCGGAGCGCGCGGGTCCATCTCGCCTGCTTCGCCGACGACGAGGCCGACGCCGCCCATCTCGCCGCCCTGCGCGAGGCGCTTGGCGGCGCGCTCGGTGAAGCTCATGTCGAGATCCGACGCACCGGCCGCGCCGCCGCCGCAGCCCGCGCCCTGATCGAGCGGCGCCCGGTCTCGCTGACCGCCTTCGACAGCGCGGCGCTGCGCGGCTTCGTCGCCCACATCGTGCGCGAGCGGCCGCTCGCGGCGATCTTCGCTTTCTCCGGGCAGATGGCGCAGTTCGTTCCCCCGGGCCCGCGCTTCGTGATGGACTTCGGGGACGTCGATTCGGCCAAGTTCGAAGCCTATTCGGAAAGCGGGCCGGCGCCCCTGCGCTGGATGATGCGACGCGAGGCCGAGCTGCTTTCGGTCTTCGAGCGCGACACCGGCGCGCGCGCCGACGCCTGCCTGTTCGTCTCCGAAGCGGAAGCGGCCCTGTTCCGCGGCCGCACCGGGCTCGGCAACGTCGCCGCCGTCTCCAATGGGATCGACGTCGACCATTTCGATCCCGCCGCCGATTTCCCGCGTCTCGCTGCCGCGGAGCGGGGGGAGGGGCCTGTGCTCCTTTTCACCGGCCAGATGGATTACCGGCCCAATATCGAAGCGGTGACCGCCTTCGCCCGTGACGTGATGCCGAACCTGCCCGGAGTCCGCTTCGTCGTCGCCGGCCGCAAGCCGGCGCCGGAGGTCCTGGCCCTGCGCGAGGCGGGCGTGATCGTCACCGGCGAGGTGGACGACATCCGCTCCTGGCTGGATGCGGCCGACATCGTCGTCGCCCCCCTCGCCATCGCGCGCGGCATCCAGAACAAGGTGCTCGAAGCGATGGCGATGGCCAGGCCGGTCGTCGCCTCGCCCGCCGCCTTCGAGGGCATCGAGGCGGAGCCCGGGCGCGAGCTGGTCCTCGCCGCGGCGCCCGAACAGGCGGCGGCGATCGCGCATCTCCTCGCCCATCCCGCCAAGGCGCGCGACATCGGCCTCGCCGCCCGGCGCCGGATGGACGCGGATTATCGCTGGGAGGCGCGGCTCGGGCCGCTCGAAGCGCTCGTCCTGAGCGCCGAAAGGGCGGCGGCATGACGGCTCTGCTGCCGATCGCGGCTCCCGCGCGCGCGGCGGAGTCCCGCTGGCGCGCGCACCTGACCGCGCTCGCCGGGGCCGCCGCCGCGCTCCTCGTCCTGTTCCACCGCGACGCCGCGCATATGGCGACGATCTGGTGGACGAGCTCGACCTTCAACCACATCCTCCTCATTCCGCCGATCCTCGCCTGGCTGGTCTGGCAGCGCCGGGCCGAGCTCGCCTTGCTGCGCCCGTCGGTCTGGTGGCCGCCGCTGCTCCTGGTCGGAGCCGGCGCCTTTGGCTGGCTGCTCGGCGAGGCGGCGGGGGTTGCGCTCGCCCGCCATGCCGGGCTGGTGCTGATGCTCCAGGGCGCCGTCGCCTGCTGCCTCGGCAACGCGGCAGCCCGCGGCCTCGCCTTCCCGCTTTTCTACCTCCTGTTCCTGATCCCGGCCGGCGAGGAACTGGTCCCGGCGCTGCAGACGGTAACCGCGCGGATTTCGATGGTCCTGCTCGGCTGGGCCGGGATCCCGGCTCTGCTCGACGGCATCTTCATCACCACCGCGACCGGCTATTTCGAGGTCGCGGAGGCCTGCGCGGGCGCCAAGTTCCTGATCGCGATGATCGCCTACGGCGCCTTGGTCGCGAACCTCTGCTTCCGCTCGTGGCGGCGGCGCGCGGCGTTCATGCTGGCCGCGATCGTCGTGCCGATCCTCGCCAACGGCGTGCGCGCCTTCGGCACCATCTACATCGCCGACCGGACGAGCCTCGCATTCGCGGCCGGGGTCGATCATGTCGTCTACGGCTGGTTCTTCTTCGCGCTCGTCATCGCCCTGATCCTGGGCGCCGCCTGGCGCTTCTTCGACCGCCGCGTCGGCGATCCCTGGTTCGATCCCGCCGCCTTGCAGGGCCCGGCCGGCGGCGCCCGCCCGGGCCGCGCCGCCGCCGCGATCGTCGCGCTCGCCGCCCTGCCTTTGCTCTGGTCTTGGGCCGTGAGCGCCGCAGGCGCCGCGCCGCCGCCGCGGGCGATCGCCTTTCCCGACCTGGCCGGCTGGCAGCGCGTCCCTCCCGGCGCCGGCCGCATGTGGCAGCCCCATTTCGCCGGCGCCGACATCGTCCGGATCGCTCGCTACCGCGACGGGGAGGGCAGGGAGGTCGATCTGGCCGTCGCCGTCTTCGCCCGCCAGAGCGAGGGGCGCGAGCTGGTCGGCTACGGCCAGGGGGCGACTTGGGAGGGGGGCGGCTGGGCCTGGACCGCGGCTTCCACGGCGCCGGCAAACGGGCGCGCCGAGCTGATCGCCTCGAACCGAGTCACGCGCGAGGTTGTCAGCTTCTATCGGGTCGGCGATATCCTGACCGGAAGCGCGATGGGGGTGAAGCTGGAGACGATGAAGGCGCGGCTGTTCGGCGGACCCCAGCGGGCGGTCGCGATCCTCGTCTCCGCCGAGGCGCCGGCCGGAGGCGGCAGCGCGCGCCCGCAGATCGACGCCTTCCTCGCCGCTTTGGGTCCCGTCGACCTTTTCGCCGACCGCGCCGCCGGAGGACGCTGACCATGTGCGGCATCGCCGGCCTGTTCCACGCCGACGTGCCCAAGCCGGTCGATCCGGCCCGGATCGAGGCGATGACCGACCGGCTCGCCCATCGCGGGCCCGACGGCAGCGGGGTCTGGACGGCGCCCGGCGTCGGTCTCGGCCATCGCCGCCTCGCGATCATCGACCTCGCCGGGGGCGCCCAGCCGATGCTCACGCCGGACCGGCGGGTCGCGATCACCTACAATGGCGAGATCTACAATTTCCGCGAGGTGAAGGCCCAGCTCGAGGCCTTGGGCCACGCCTTCGAGACCAGCTCCGACACCGAGGTGATCCTCGCCGCCTGGCGCCAATGGGGCCCCGATTGCCTGTCCCGGCTCAACGGCATGTTCGCGCTCGCCCTCTACGATGCCGACAGCGACTCTCTGTTCCTCGCCCGCGACCGGCTCGGGGTGAAGCCGCTCTTCTACGCCGGGCTTTCCGACGGCGCCCTGATCTTCGCGTCGGAGCTGAAGGGCCTGCTCGTCCATCCGCGCCTCCGCCGCGAGGTCGATCCCTGCGCGGTCGAGGACTTCCTGGCTTATGGCTGGGTGCCGGACGACGCCTCGATCGTCGCGGGAGTGAAGAAGCTGCCCGCCGGCCATTGGCTGCTGGTCCGTCGCGGCCATCCCGTTCCCGCACCGGTTCGATGGTGGGACGTCGATTTCTCAAATCCGTCGTCCAAACCCTTGAAAGCGCTTGAGGAGGAGCTCGAGGACCGGCTTCGCGCGGCGGTTCGCTCGCGGATGGTCGCCGACGTGCCGCTGGGGGCTTTCCTGTCCGGCGGCGTCGATTCGTCGGCAGTTGTCGCATTCATGGCGGAAGCTTCGCGCGCCGCCGCTCTTACCTGCTCGATCGGTTTCGCCGAGGCAGACCATGACGAGAGCCGCTATGCCGCCATGGTCGCCGAGCGCTTCGCCACCAGCCATCGCAGCCGCATCGTCGCCGCCGACGATTTTTCCCTCCTCGACACCCTCGCCGACGCCTTCGACGAGCCGTTCGCGGACGCGTCCGCCATCGGCACCTACCGGGTCTCCGAGCTCGCCGTCGAGAAGGTCAAGGTCGCTTTGTCGGGCGACGGCGCCGACGAAATCTTCGCCGGATACCGCCGCCACGCCTTCTTTGCCGCCGAGGAGCGGGCCCGCGGCCTGATGCCGGCCGCGATGCGCCGCGGCGCGGGCGCGCTGGGGTCGGTCTATCCCAAGCTCGACTGGGCCCCGCGCTATCTGCGCGCCCGCACCACGCTGACGGCTCTCGGCCGCAGCAGTGAGGACGCTTATGCGGACGCCGTCACTGCCTGCTCATGGCCAATCAGATCAAGCTTTTACACGTCAACTTTCATGCTTGGTCTTCGCGGGCACCGCGCCGAGCGCCGCTATGCCGATGCGATGCGCGCCGCTCCGGCCGCCGACGCGCTCGGCCGCGCCCAATATGCCGACATCAAGCTCTGGCTCCCCGGCGACATCCTCACCAAGGTCGACCGCGCCTCGATGGCGGTCAGCCTCGAGGCGCGCGAGCCCTTGCTGGACCACCGCCTGGTCGAGTTCGCCGCGACCCTGCCGCTCAAGGCGCGCCTCCACCGCGGCTCGGGCAAATATCTGATGAAGCGGGCGCTCGCCTCGCACCTTCCCGCCGAGATCCTCCACCGCCCCAAGATGGGCTTCGTCACTCCGGTCAGCGCCTGGTTCCGGGGTCCGCTGCGGCGCGAGGCGGAAGCGATCGCCCACAGCCCCGCCTTCGCCGAGCTCGGCTGGTTCGAGCCCGAGGCGATCGCCCGCCTCGCCGCCGCCCACATATCCGGCCGCGCCGAGCACGGCAGGCTGCTCTGGCAGCTCCTGATGCTGGAGAAGTCGCTTCAGCGCATCTTCGGCTTCGGCGAGACGTCCTCCTCGTACCGGGCCTCGGCGAAATAGAGCCCGTCCGGCGGCGCGTTGAATCCAAGCGCGGCGCGGTCTTTCGCCTCGAGCGCATCGCCTCGACATAGCGGTCCTCGGCCCGGTGGCCCTGCAGAAGCTGTCTGAAGTACGAGCTATAAAGCCTTGATCTTACAAGACGAGAGGTCGCAGTCACCGCGTCCGCATAGGCTTCCTCGGACGAGCGGCCGAGCGCGGTGA
>JAXDPC010000330.1:0-7440 GCA_034668525.1 Sphingomonadales bacterium | reverse complement strand
AGCTTTTCTTGTTTTCCGCCATTTCCGAGCCGTCGGGCGCGTCGACCCGACCAGGAATGGCTCTAGGCGGCCCTTCGCAGCTTCCTGCGGTCGGCGAGGATGGCCTGGGCCGCGTTGTGGCCGGGGGCGCCGGTGACGCCGCCGCCGGGATGGGCGCCCGAGCCGCACAGATAGAGGCCGGGCAGCGGCATCCGATAGTCCGCGTGGCCGAGCAGCGGGCGGGCGGAGAAGAGCTGGTCCAGGCTCATCTTGCCGTGGAAGATGTCGCCGCGCGGGATCCCGAAGCGCTGCTCGAGGTGCCAGGGCGAGAGCGCGAGGCGGCCGATCACCGAGGAGGCGAAGCCGGGCGCGTAGCGGTCGACATAAGCGATGATGTGGTCGGCGGCCTCATCCGCGCGCGCCTCCCAGCCGCCTTCGATATCGTAAGGGAAATGCTGGCAGAACAGGCTGGCGACCTGCCGACCCGGCGGCGCGAGGCTGTCGTCGAGGGTCGAGGGGATCAGCATCTCGACGACCGGCTCGCGCGACCAGCCTTCGGCGCGGGCGCTGACATAGGCGCGGTCCATATGGCCGAGCGACGGCGCGACGATGATCCCGGCGGTGAGATGGTCGCCGGGCTCCGGCAGGCTGGTGAAGCGCGGCAGCTCAGTGAGAGCGACGTTGATCCGGAAGGTCGCCGATTCGGCGGCCCAGCCTGCCATACGCCGCGAGATTTCGGGCGCCACCGCGCCGTCCGGCAGGAGCGTGCCGAACAGGAAATGCGGATTGACGTTCGCCGCCACCGCTTTCGCCCGGTATGTCTTCCCTCCCGCGACCACGCCCGCGGCGCGTCCGCGCTCGACGAGGATCTCCTCGACCGGCGCGTCGAGGATTATCTCCGCACCCTGCTCGCGCGCCGCCTTCGCCATCGCCTGGCTGATCGCGCCCATCCCGCCGATCGCATGGCCCCAGGCGCCGGCCACGCCCGCGGCCTCGCCGAAGAGGTGGTGGAGCAGGACATAGGCCGAGCCTGGGCTGTACGGGCTGGCATAATTGCCGACGACCGCATCGAAGCCGAACAGGGCCTGGACGATGTCCGTCTCGAAATAGCGCTCGAGGATGTCGGCGGCGGGCTTGGTGAAGAAATCGACGAGGTTGCGCTGCTCCTCGGCGCTCATGCCGCGGACCGCCTTGCCGAGCTTCAGCGCCGCCATCACGTCGCCGAGGCCGCCGCCGGCATTGGGCGGGGCGCGCAGGATCCAGTCGCGCAGGATCGCGACCACCGACCCGAGCGCCGCCGAATATGCGTCATAGCCTTCGGCGTCCTTCGGCGAGTGGCGGGCGATCTCGCGGCGGGTGAGGCCGCCGCGGCCGGAGAGGAGATGGTCCGGACCCAGCGTCGGGAGGAAGTTGTCGATCTTCCTGAGGACCACCTTCAGCCCGTGCTGGTAGAGCCGCATGTCGCGGATGATCTCAGGGTTGAGCAGGCTCAATGTGTAGCTCGCCGTCGAGTTGCGGAAGCCCGGCGCGAACTCCTCGGTCACGGCGGCCCCGCCGACGACGTGCCGGCGCTCGAGCAAAATCACCTTCAGCCCGGCCGCGGCGAGATAATGAGCGCAGACGAGCCCGTTATGGCCCGCGCCGACGATCAGGACGTCGCTTTCCCGCTCCCGCATGGTCGCGGTCTATGCTGGCGCGGCGGCCCGATGTCGAGCATGGGAGCGCCGATGGAGATCGCCGACCCCGAACGACACCGCTTCGACGCCGCCAGGCTGGCCGCCGTCGACCCGTTCCTCGCCCGGACCTATGTCGAGCCGGGGCTGCTGCCCTGCGCGCAATTGCTGGTCGCGCGCGACGGCGTCCCGGTCCATCTCGCTACCCAGGGCGTCCACCGCGCCGACAGCGCCGCGCCGCTGCGCGAGGACGCGATCTTCCGCGTCGCCTCGATGACCAAGCCGGTGACCTCGCTCGCCTTCATGGCGCTGGTCGAGCAGGGCAGGACCTCGCTCGACCAGCCGGTCGCGGCGGTGGTGCCGGAGCTGGAGAAGGTCCAGGTCTATGCCGGCGGCGGCAAAGGCGAGCCGTTCCGCACCGTGCCGCCGGAGCGGCCGATGCTGATGGTCGACCTGCTCCGCCATACTTCCGGCCTCACCTACGACTTCCAGCAGGTCACCCCGGTCGACGCCGCCTATCGCGAGCGGCGGCTGCTGGCGATGCGCGGCGAGACGGCGCTGGAGCCGTTCGTCGCCGCCTTGGGCGAGATCCCGCTGGAATTCTCCCCGGGCACGGCCTGGAACTATTCGGTCTCGACCGACGTGCTCGCCCTCGTCGTCCAGCGCCTCGCCGGCGAGCCGTTCGACGCTCATGTCGCGCGCACGATCTTCGGCCCGCTCGGCATGGCCGACACCAGCTTCACCGTCCCCGCCGCCAAGGTCGACCGGCTGACCGACGCCTGGATGCTCCATCCCAAGCGCGGCACGATCGTCTACGACCGCGGCGCCGACAGCGGCTGGGCGACGCCGCCGGCCTTCCTCTCGGGCGGCGGCGGCCTGGTCTCCACGACGGCGGATTATCACCGTTTCTGCCGGATGCTGCTCGGCCGCGGGACGCTCGGGGACGCGCGCATCGTCGGCCGCAAGACCTTCGAGCTGATGACCGTGAACCACCTCCCCGGCGGCGCGGATCTGACCCAGCTCAGCCGCTCGATGTTCAGCGAGGCGATCTATTCGGGCCAGGGCTTCGGGCTCGGCTTCGGGATCAACATGGACCCGGCCCGGGCGATGGCGCCGGGCAGCGCGGGCGAATTTTATTGGGGCGGCATCTTCTCGACCTATTTCTTCGTCGATCCGGTCGAGCGCGTCTCCATGGTGTTCATGACCCAGCTGATGCCCTCCTCCACCTACCCCGTCCGGCGGCAGCTGAAGACGATGATCTATGCGGCGCTCAGGTGACGGTGGTCCGGAAAGAGCGTTAACGATCAATTGATTCCTTGAACGCTGCCCGCCGTGAACCTAATCGCGATCAAGGGCGGGGATGTTGGTTGAGGACTGCGTGGCCGACAACACCCGATTCGACATGCATGTCGGCGAGCAGCGATTCCAGCTGCTGGTCAATGCCGTCACCGACTACGCGCTCTACATGCTCGACCGCGAAGGCTATGTCGCGACCTGGAATCCGGGCGCGCGGCGGTTCAAGGGCTATGAGGCCGAGGAGATCATCGGCCAGCATTTCTCGCGCTTCTTCACCGAGGAGGACCAGGCTGACGGCCTGCCCGCACGGGCGCTGAAGACCGCCGCCGAGCAGGGCAAGTTCGAGACGGAAGGCTGGCGGGTCCGCAAGGACGGCACGAGGATGTGGGTCCACGCGGTCATCGATCCGATCGTGAGCGACAGCGGCGAAATTCTCGGCTTCGCGAAGATCACCCGCGACATTACCGAGAAGAGGGAGGCGGAACGGGCTCTCTTCCAGAGCGAGCAGCGCTTCCGCATGCTCGTCCAGGGCGTCCACGACTACGCCATCTACATGCTCGATCCCGATGGGAAGGTGACCAACTGGAACAGCGGGGCCGAACGGATCAAGGGCTATAAGGCGGACGAGATCGTCGGCCAGCATTTCTCCCGCTTCTACACCGAGGAGGACCAGGCCGGCGGGGAGCCGCAGCGCGCGCTGGAAACTGCCCTGCGCGAAGGCAAATATGAGCGGGAGGCATGGCGGCGGCGCAGCGACGGCACGCGCTTCTTCGCCCATGTCGTCATCGATCCGATCTACAATGACGAGGGCGAGCTCATGGGCTTCGCCAAGATCACCCGCGACATCACCGAGCGGCGCAAGGCCCAGATCGAACTGGAGGAAGCGCGCGACGCCTTGTTTCAGGCGCAGAAGCTGCAGGCTTTGGGCGAGCTCACCGGCGGGATCGCGCACGATTTCAACAATCTGATGACCGTCATCCGCGGCTCCGCCGATCTCCTCCGCCGCGCCGACCTCAGCGACGACAAGAGGAAGCGTTACCTCGAAGCGATCGTGGAGACGGCCGACCGCGCGGCCGCGCTCACCGGCCAGCTGCTCGCCTTCAGCCGCCGCCAGCGCCTCGCCCCTGAAGTGATCGACCTCAACCTCCGGCTCGACGCGTTCGGCGAGGTCATCGGCCGTACGCTCGGCGGTCAGGTCGAGGTCAAGCTGGAGCTCGCCGACTCGCTGTGGCTGACCGAAGTCGATGCGACCCAGCTCGAGACCTCCTTGCTCAACGCGGCGATCAACGCCCGCGACGCCATGCCCAACGGGGGCACGCTCACCATCCGCACCTCCAACGCGGCCGAGAAGGACGGCGATTTCGTCTCGGTCGAGATCGCCGACACCGGCACCGGCATGGATACGGAGGTGTTGAACCGCGCCTACGAGCCCTTCTTCACCACCAAGCCGGTCGGCAAGGGCACCGGCCTCGGGCTCAGCCAGATCCACGGCTTCGCCGCCCAGTCCGGCGGCCGCACCGTGCTCAAGTCGAAACCCGGCGAGGGAACCTCCTTGCGCATGCTGCTGCCGCGCGCCGACAAGTCCTTGGCTCGCGGGCCGGGCCGGCAAGCGCCGGCGCCGAGCGGCGGCGGCCGGACGGTGCTGCTGGTCGAGGACAACGACCATGTCCGCGATTTCGCCGAGCAGTTGCTGATCGACCTCGGCTACCGGGTGGTAGGCGCCGCCTGCGCCGACGAGGCGCTGGCCGCCCTGGAGCGCCAGCAGGTCGACATCGTCTTCAGCGACGTCGTCATGCCCGACCGCAGCGGAGTCGAGCTGGCGCGCATCGTCGGGGAGCGTTGGCCCGGCCTGCCGGTGGTGCTGGCGACGGGGTACAGCGAGGAGGTGCTCGGCGGGGCGGCTTCCGAGTTCGAGATCCTCGCCAAGCCCTACGGCGCCGATTCGCTGAGCGCCGCGCTCGGCCGCGCGCTCAACAAGGCGCGCGAGCCGGCCTGAGCCGCGGGCTTCAGCCGATCGCGCGCGGGCTGAAGGTCAGCTCGAACATGTCCCAGCCGCCGCTGTGCAGCTCCGGCGGCATCCGGATCGGTCCGCAGCGCAGCACCGCGCCGACCGCCGCCTGCGCCATCATGTCGGCATAGGGCCGGTTGCGGGGCGTCACGCTCTCCTGGAGGACGACTTCGGGAAGGCCGAGCGGCTGCCCGTCGATCGCGTAGCGGACGCGCAGATGGGTGACGATCTGCCGCGCCGCGGAGGGCACCGGCGGGCTCCTGTAGCAGGATTGGATGCGCGCCGCCGCCCGGGCGATCGCCTCGTTCACGGCGACCAGCGGGTCGAACGACGCGGCGACGTCGGTCTGGGGGCGGTGGGCGCAGCCGGCGGCGAGCAGCGCGGCGAACGCCAGGGCAGCCTTCAGCGCGGCTCTAGGAAGGACCATCACGAGCGGATGCTAGCGCGCGATCGGCCGCGCCGCCAGCGGTCGCGCCAGCGGGCCCCGTCAACCGGGCGCCCGGCAGAGCCAGATGTTGACCGCGAAGCGATAGTCCTCGAAGCGGCCGCTCGGGCAGGAGACCGGGCGGACCTCGTGCAGGGCCCAGGAGGGAAAGACGACGAGGCTGTTCTGGACCGGCTCGATATCGATGCGGTCGCCCGGGCCGCCGCCATCGCCGCCGAAACGATGAAGACGCAGGGCGCCGCCCGAAAAGCCCTTCGGCTCGCGATGGAAATAATAGACCGCGCTGACCAGCCGGTCGAACCTGTCGCCGCCCTTGCCCTCGGTGCCGACCGCCGCCCGCGCCGCGCCGAACGGGAGATCGCTGTGGCGGCGGAAGCAGGCGCCGTCGCCATGCGCCGCCAGCTCGAGCTCGACATAATCGGGGCTGAAGGGCCGCGACCCGCTCGCCGCGAGCATGTCGGGGAGGAGCGCGGCGAGGCGGGCGCCGAGCATCGCCCGGGCGGGACCGAGATCGCCGAGCCGCTCCGAGACGCGGGCCTTCGGATCGATCCGGAACTCGCCCTCGAAGCGGACGGCGGAAGGCGCGAAGCGGGCCCGATTGGCCAGGGTCCAGTCGAGCAGCAGCGCCCGATCGGCCTCGGTCAGCACGTCCCTGATCTGGCCCCATGGCGGCAGCGGCATCAGGGGGCCGGGTCCGGGCGGCAAGGTCATCGCGGCAGTTGCGCTTTCGGAAAGCCGCCCCAGGCTTCGTCATAGTCCGGCTGGGCGCGCTCCAGGGCGAAGCCGGTCGGCCGGAAGGGCCAGCAGGATTCGACCATGAAGGCGAGCGTGTCCTCGATCTTGTGCGGCTTGAGCTCCGCCTCGCTCGCCCCCTTCCAGCTGGCGACGTCGGGGCCGTGGCCGGACATCAGATTGTGAAGGCTGAGGCCGCCCGGCGCGAAGCCCTCGGCCTTGGCGTCGTAGGCGCCCTGGATCAGCCCCATGCATTCGCTCATCGCGTTGCGATGGAACCAGGGCGGGCGGAACGTGTCCTCGGCCACCATCCAGCGCGGGGGAAAGATGACGAAATCGGCATTGGCCCGGCCGGGAGTCTCGGTGGGAGAGGTGAGGACGGTGAAGATCGACGGATCGGGATGGTCGAAGCTCACCGTGCCGATCGTGTTGAAGCGGGCGAGATCGTAGCGCCAGGGCGCGAGATTGCCGTGCCAGGCGACGACGTCGAGCGGACTATGGTCGAGGGTCGTGGTCCACAGGCGGCCGAGATATTTCTGGACAAGCTCCACCTCGCCCTCCTCGTCCTCGAAAGCGGCGACGGGAGTCTCGAAGTCGCGCGGATTGGCGAGGCCATTGGAGCCGATCGGCCCAAGCTCGGGCAATCGGAGCAGGGCGCCGTGATTCTCGGCGACATAGCCGCGCGCGGCGCCGTCCGGCAGCAAAGCGCGGAAGCGGACTCCGCGCGGGACAAGCGCGATCTGGCCCGGAGCGGCATCGATCCGCCCCATCTCGGTGACCAGCGCAAGCCGCCCCTGCTCGGGGATGAACAGCATCTCGCCGTCGGCGTTGAAGAAGCAGCGCCGCTCCATGTCCCGGGTGGCGCGGTAGATGTGGACGGCGCATCCCGAAAGCGCCTCCGGCCCGCCATTCGCCATCATCGTGGCCATGCCGTCGACGAGGTCGACGCCCTGTCCGTCGATGGGAAGCGGGTCCCAGCGCAGCCGGTTCGGCGGCAGCGGGTCGGCGAGCGACGCGGCGGTGAACAGCGCCGCGCCCTCGTACGGCCGGTAAGGCGGATGCTCGGCCGACGGCCGCATCCGATAGAGCCACGATCGCCGGTTCTCGCCGCGCGGCGCGGTGAATGCTGTCCCCGAAAGCTGCTCGGCATAGAGTCCGAAGGCCGGCCTCTGCGGCGAGTTGCGCCCCTCCGGCAACGCCCCCGCCACCGCCTCGGTCGCGAAATGATTGCCGAAGCCGGAGAGGTAATTCTGGTCAGCCATCCGTCTCATGCCACTTCAGAGAAGACCGAAATCCATGGGCTGGTC
>JAXDPC010000329.1:0-8132 GCA_034668525.1 Sphingomonadales bacterium | reverse complement strand
TCCGTTCCTGACGTAGGCGTGGTGGACATCGGCGCGACAATATCGCCCGCTGCAAAGCGGAGCAAGCGCCGGCTCGGCCGCCGGGCACGGTCACGTGACTGTCCCCGGGTCGCGCCCAGCCTCCAGGACCACCGGGCCCGCCACCGGATCGGTCACACCGCGCCCGGCCTCGATCTCCTCCAGCATCTCCCGGAAGGAATCGAGCGTCGCGATCATCGCGTCGCGGGCGCCGGCGAGGGCGCCCATGTCGTCCCATTCGGCGATCAGGCAGTAGCCGCCGCCGCCCGTCTCGATGATGCTGGCGCGCCTCAGGCCCGGCCATTGGGCCGCGATCGCGCGGTGCGCGTTCAGGAACTCGGCCTCGCGCCCGGGCTTCACCTTGAAGCGCACCGCGTTGAATGCCGTCATGGCTGCTCTCCTCCGGGCGCCGGCTCAGCGCGGCGCGTCGCTCACATTGTCGACCACCAGGCGCGGCGCCTCGCCGAGGGTCGCCACCCGGATCACCCGTCCGCGCGGGCCGCGGAAGCGGAAGCGGCAAGGCGCCGGGCCGCTCCCGGCGCAGTCCTCCGCCTCGCGCCAGCCGCGGGCGCGGACATAAGGGCCGTTGCCGCTCTCCAGCGCCCCGGCCGCGCGCGGCCCCGGCGCCACGAACGGCCGCCATCCGGCCCGGATCAGCCGCGCCCGCGCGGCCGGATAGGCCAGCCCCTCGATCCGCGGCACTCCGGCCGGGCGAGCCTCGGCACCGGCCGGCGCGGCCCAGCTCAGCGCCAGCATCGTCAACGGCCCGCCGATTCCCTTGCGCATCGCCATCTTCCCTCAAGCGGACGTGTCGAACTCGCCCAGCCGCGCTCGCGTCTCCAGCTCCTTCAGCTCGGCGTTGAAGCACTGGCCGCGGCCGTACGAAAGGCGGCCGTCGCTCCCGATCGTCTCGGTCCAGCACGGTTCCGACGCCTTCGGCTCGCCCCGGATCGCCGACATCTCGCGCACGTCGAACCGGCGCAGGGACCGGAAGGCGGCCGCCAATGCCGCGCCCGTCCCGATCAGCAGCCAGACAGCCTCACCCGTCATTGCGCCCTCATAGCCGATCTCCGCGCCGCCCGCGACCGCCACCGCGCGGGCGCGTCCCGAAACGCCCCTTCCAACCCCGCGCCCGGGCGCTAAGCTGCCGGCGATGTCGGGGGACGAGCAGGTGGGCAGCGAGGCCGGGGAGACGGCGCCGAGGGCGGCCGGGACGGCGGCGGGTGAAAGGCTGGTCGCAGCGGTCGAGGACATTCTCGGCAGCACGATGGGCACGGTGCTGCTTGCCCGCAGGAGCGCGGCCGGGCCCCTGCGGCGCGACATTTCGGGCTGGCTCGCTGGTTATGCGATCGTCTGGCTGGTCCTGGCCCAGCTCGGCCCGCGCGACCCGCGGCTGGTCGGCCTGCTGGTCTGGGGCGCCCTTTATTTCGCCGGCGCCCTCTATTTTTCCCGCCGGTCGGTGGGAGAGGTCTATGCGACGATCCGGGAAGATATCTTGCCCTTCGTCTCGCCGGATTATGCGGAAGCGGTCGCTGACGACCTTCGGCGGCATTACCCACCGCTGTTCCGGTTCGGCGTGCCGCTGCTGATCGCGGCAGTCTCGCTGGCGGCGGCGGCTTGGGCGCTGGCGAGCGACCTGCGGCCGGATTCCGGCGGGCTCGTCGCGGAAACGGGGAGCCGGGATCCAGCGCTGCCGCATTTGCGGGCAGCGCTGGGCGGCGAGATGCTGTTCTGGGCGGGCACCTATTTCGTCTATTTCCTCACGGCCGCGCAGGCGGTGATCGCGGCACGCTTCTATCTCGCCTTCGCCCGCAACCTGGAGATCGAATCGGCGAACCTCCATCTGCTCGGCGCGGCGGACAGCCCGGCCGTGCGCGGCCTCTCCCGCCTGGGGACCCAGGTCCTCATCTTCTGGGTCATGATCTTCCTTTCGATCCTGGCGGTCATGCTGGTCGCCGTGCTTCCGCCCGCGCCCTATCGCCTCCCGCCCGATTCGAAGCTGCTCTTCACCATGGTCCCGGTCGCGGGCTTCTTCTCCTTGGGCTTCGGCACCCTCGTCTATCTCGCCGCGGAAGCGAAGATCCGCGCCACCCTTCAGCGTTTCGCCAGCCGCGGGATCGACGCGATTCAGCAGCGCGCCAATGCCCTCATGCGCGACGGCGCTGGCCCCGCGGAGCAATGTGGGGAGGCCGCGCGGCTGGCCGACCTGCAGCAGCGCATCGTCGCCGGGGCGCGCTACGGCAGCCGCGTCGGAGTCAGCGTCAGCGTGGCCCTGCCGCTGATCATGCCCGTCGTCAGCATCCTGGTGAACCTGCTTACGGAATAGGACAGAATCGCGTCCGAATATCGCGCGGTTCGATCGGCCGATTTGCTTTCTTCGCGAAAATGGCGCATAAGATAGGGGCTAAAGTCGCATGCGGCGGATCTTGCCTTCTTCGGTCGGTCTTTTCCTTCTCTACACGCCTCTAAAGCCCGGCAGGCCAAGCTGGCCGCGCCGGATATCTGAAATACCAAAGGAAAACATCATGCCGACAGGCACAGTCAAATTCTTCAACACCCAGAAGGGTTTCGGTTTCATCGCGCCCGAGGGCGGCGGGAACGACGCCTTCGTCCATATCAGCGCGGTCGAGCGGGCCGGGATGAACAGCCTGGTCCAGGACCAGCGCGTCTCCTACGAGCTCGAGACCGACAATCGCGGCAAGACCAGCGCGGTCAATCTCCAGAACGCCTGATCCGACCGGGGGCGCCGCTTCGCGCGGCGCCCTTTTTTTGTCTCCGCTCCCGCACGCGAAGCGCCCCCGCACCCGAAAGGCCGTCCATGTCCGCGACACCGCTCAGCTTCTATCTCGACCGCGCCGCCGACAGCCGCCGCGCCGCCAAGGCCGCGACGCTCGACAATGTGCGCGAGCGCTTCCTGCTGTCGGAGCGGACCTGGCGCGACCTCGCCGCCCGCGCCAAGCGCGTCGCCGGCGTCCAGGCGAAGCTGGCCTCGAAGGTCGCCGCCGCCCGCGCCGCCGCTGCGGCCTGAGCCCGGGCCCCGGCTCGTCCGGCCGCTGAATCGGCCGGTCGCGAAAGCCGCCCGGCGCGCGAAACCAACGCCGCCGCCGCTCATTCCTGTTCCGGCCGCCCCGTCGGGCGGATCCCCACAGGAGAGTGAAATGAGTATCTTCGGAAGCATCCGCGACGCCATTTTCGGGCGCGCCCAGGCCGCCCCCGCTCAGCCGCAGCCGCAGGCGCAGCGGCCGGCCGCCATGCCCCAGATGCAGCAGCAGCAGCCAGCCGCCGCGGGCGGCCCCGGCCTCGCCGGCGCCTCCGCCCAGACCGTCGACGTCGACGCGGTGCTCGCATCCGCGGCCGCGCAGAAGGGCCAGCAGCTCAACTATCAAAGCTCGATCGTCGACCTGATGAAGCTGCTCGACCTCGATCCCAGCCTCGACAACCGCAAGCAGCTCGCCACCGAGCTCGGCTATGCCGGCGCCAAGGACGGCTCGGCCGAGATGAACATCTGGCTCCACCGCAAGGTGATGGACGAGCTCGAGAAGAACGGCGGCCGAGTCTCCGCCTCGCTCAGGGCCTGACGCGGGAGCCCGGGGCGGCCCTGCGCCGCCCCGGGCGCCTCGCTCAGCAGTTGCGGCCCTGCTGGACCGGATCGGCGCTGCCGCCGCGGTCCGAATCGGTGCAGTGCCTGGTATGGCCCGGCGGCCGGCGGACCGGCGGCTGCTGGCCGTTGCAGCGCACGCCGCGCCCGCCCGGGTCGGCGCCCGGGCCGCCGTCGCTGTCCGAGCAGCCGGAGGGATATTCGCCGTAGCTGCCCTGGCCGCTGATCTCGCCCTGCGGGCCGCGGCCGCCGAACTGCGGGTCGGCATTGGGGCCGGTATCG
Organism: Sphingomonadales bacterium; assembly: GCA_034668525.1. Classification (GTDB taxonomy): domain Bacteria; phylum Pseudomonadota; class Alphaproteobacteria; order Sphingomonadales; family Sphingomonadaceae; genus Allosphingosinicella. The sequence continues at coordinate 4,234 of JAXDPC010000329.1, read as the reverse complement.
CGATCGGTATAGCGATTGCGGGTGCCGACGCCGTAGCCGGGCCGGTCGCGATGGCCGGGCGCGGTGTCGGAATCGGTCACGCCGGTATAATTGCCCTGCGCCTCGGCGCGCCCGGCGACCAGCGCCACCGCGCCTCCGGCGATCGCCGCGCCGCCGGCGACCCGCTCGAGAAAGGACCGTCGGCTGAGCTTGCGTAAGGCTGTCATGGGCCGTCTCCCCTCGCTGGACAGGCCGGGTGCGCTGGCGCGGGGAGCTTCTGCCTCCCCGCCGAGTCGCGCAAGCGCTTTCGGACGCCTGCTGCCGTGCCTCAATAAGCGCAGATCGAGAAGTCGGGGCCGTTCCAGCAGGCGCGGTCGCGGCGCGAGCGGACCGCCGTGCCCCAGCGCGATGCCACGCCGCGCGGGGTCAGGCCGTAGACCTGGGCGACTCCGGTCTCCTCGAGCGTGACGCTGATCCCGGTCACGTCGCCGGGAAAGAGGCGTCCGCGCGGCGGCGCGATGGTGAAGCTGCCGCCGCCGTCCGGGATGAAGTTGCAGGGCCCCCGATAGGTCGGCATGCCGTTGCTGACGACGACGCAGCGCGCCGCCCGGGCCTCGGCTGCGCCGGGGAGGAAGGCTGCGGCCGCGCCGGCCGCAGCAAGGGCGAATGCGAGTCTCATGCCCCCAAATCTAACACCGCTTCCAATCTCCGTCACCCCGGACCTGATCCGGGGTTCAGAAGCGGTAGTTCAGCCTCAGGCCGATATTGTCCATGCCGGGATTATGCGGGTCGAAGAGGGTGGAGTGGCTCATATGGACCCAGCTCGCCTCGACCGAGGCGCGCGCGCCGACCGCCACGCCGAGCGCCAGCTCCGGCTCGATCAGGATGCGCGAGCCGAGCGAGCGCTCCGGTCGCCGGTCGAAAGACGGCGCGGTGTGGACGGCGAGGCCGATCCCCGGGCGCGCATAGACCCGCCCGCCGATCTTCCAGCTCAGCCCCGCTGCGGCATAATGGGCGTCGCCGGCCGTGTTCGCGGCTATGAAGGCGTAAGGCGAGGGCGCGCCTACCACCCGCAGTCCGCGAAACCGCTCGCCGCGCCAGCCGAGCTGGAAGTCGACGCCCTCGCCGTAGCCGCGCAGGTTGAGCGGCGTGTCGACGTCGTGGGCGTAGAGGCCGACCATGACCTCGTCCGCCTGCGCCGGCGCCGCGGCGAGCAGGAGCGTGGCGAGAGCGGCGGCGCGGACGATCATGGCATTCCTCCCGGGGCGCATGCTGAACCGCCCGCCGCTCCGGCCAGTTCCGCTCCGGAACCGCCGCCGCGCCGCGCGGTTGGTACGCCATGAGCGACCGACCCCTCAACCCCGGCGACGAGGCCGCGCCCGGCACGCCCGGCACCGGCGAGAACATCTGCCCGCACTGCGACGGCAAGGGCCGCCACGCCGACGGCACCGAATGCCCGGTCTGCGGCGGTACCGGCAGGGTCGTCGAAGGCCTCGCAGGCGGCTGAGTTCCTCCCCATGCGCAGCATGGGAAGGGGGACCATCCCCATCGCATCGCGATGGGTAGGAACCTAGCCCCCCGCCTGCCACGCCCGGATCGAATCGCTGGGCGCGATCAGCATCAGCACGTTGAGCGTCAGATTGTCGCGGATCACCGCCAGCGTCAGCAGCTCGAACGCGACCGCCAGCGCGATGGTAGCCCAGACCGGCAGCCGCCGCGCGATCCCGAAGCCGAGGATCATCGAAAGGACGTCGAATACCGAGTTGATCACCGCGTCGCCGCTATAGCCCAAGGCGATCGTCGCCTCGCGATAGCGGTCGATGATCATCGGGCTGTTCTCGAGCAGCTCCCAGCCTGCTTCGATCAAGACCGCGCCGATCAGCCGGTCGCCGGGCGGGTTGCGGCGCAGCACCGCCCAGCCGAGCAGATAAAAGAGGAAGCCGTGGATGATGTGGCTCGGCGTGTACCAGTCGGCGAGGTGCTGGCTGTTGTCGGGCCCGTGCACCGTCCCGACCCAGAGCTTCACCGTCCCGCAGGTGCAGATCGGCGCCCGCCCCATCCAGAGCAGGATCGCGGCCATGATCGCGACCATCGCGAAGGCCGCGATCCAGTAGGGACGGGGAATGAGCGGGGCGCGCGTCACAGCATCTCCTCGATCTTCAGGACGGTGTTGAAGTTGCGCTGGGTCGCCGGCGAGCCGACCGCGCGGTCGATCAGCGCCGGCGTCAGCTTGGACGTGCCGGCGCCCTGCGGATAGTGGATCCAGAGCGCCTCCCCGGCCCGGCGGGCGTCCTCGCCGGCCGCCGCTTTCGCAGCGATCGCATCCTCCGCGCCCGTCGCAGGGGGCCGCTTGGAGAGCAGCAGCATCAGCCGGTTCGGCTCCTTCGCCGCCACATCGGGGAACGGATTTGCTTTCGCAAGGCGCCGCCAGGCCGCGGCGCTCCGGACGATCGCCGGCACTTCGAGGCCGAAACGCCCCGCGATCGCCTTCTCCAGCGCGTTCTCCAGCTCCGCCTCCTTGCCCTCCGCCGAGAAGACGAGGTTACCGCTCTGGATATAGGTGGCGGCGTCGGTCCAGCCGAGCTCGGCGCAGAGCGCGCGCAGATCGGCCATCGGCAGCTTGCGCCCGCCGACATTGACCGCCCTCAGCAACGCCACATGCCGCCCCATTGCGTCACCTTAGCAGCGAAATCGCTCCCGTCTGCCCTTGACGCACCCTGCGCCGCCAAGCCAATGGCGCCCATGGAAATCGCAGCCGCAATCAAGCGCCGGGGCCTGCTCTTCGTCCTTTCGAGCCCCAGCGGGGCGGGCAAGTCGACCATCGCCCGGATGCTGCTCGCGAGCGACGACGGCGTCGCCTTGTCGATCTCGGCCACCACCCGCCCGATCCGGCCCGGGGAGAAAGACGGCGTCCACTATCATTTCGTCGACGATGCCGAGTTCGACCGGATGGTCGCGGGCGGTGCGTTCCTCGAATGGGCGCACGTCTTCGGCCACCGCTACGGCACGCTGAAGAGCGAGGTGATGAAGGTGATCGAGGCCGGCCGCGACGTCCTCCTCGACATCGACTGGCAGGGCACGCAGCAGCTGAAGCAGGTCGATCCCGACATCGTCCGCGTCTTCATCCTGCCGCCCTCGATGGACGAGCTCGAGCGCCGCCTGACCGCCCGCGGCACCGATCCCGACGAGGTCGTCCGCCGCCGCATGGACCGCGCCGCCGCCGAGATCAGCCACTGGGCCGAATATGACTATGTCCTCATCAACAACGACGCCGAGAAATGCCGCGAGCTGGTCCACAACATCCTCAAGGCCGAGCGCCTCAAGGCCACCCGCCGCGTCTTTCTCCACGATTTCGTGCGCGGCCTGATCGGCTGAGCCCCGTCCGCGCAGTCCCTCCCCCTCTTATTCCCCTCCCCCTTTTATTCCCTCCCCCTTGATCGGGGAGGGTTAGGGTGAGGGTGGAATCAATGAAGCGCGGTGACTCTCCGGAGACTCCACCCCACCCCAACCCCTCCCCATCGAGGGGAGGGGCTTTCAGGGCGGCGCCATTCGCGGTACTCTGAGCCCCTCAGGGGGAGACGCATCATGCTCAGCACCGGACGCACGCTCGTCGGCGGGATCGTCGCCGGGATCATCCTGTTCGTCGTCGGCTTCATCTTCTGGGCGACCCCGCTCGGCCAGATCGCCTACAAGACCGCGCCCGACGCGCAGGGCGCCGCGGTCCAGCTCTCCCTCGCCCAGAACCTCACCCAGACCGGCACCGGCGCCTACATCATCCCCAACATGACGACGCCGCAGGGCGGGGCCGCCTACAGCCGCGGGCCGATCGCGACCGTCCACTACAACACTTCCGGCTACTCGCCCGACGACATGACGATGATCCTGCCGGGCTTCATCATGGCATTGGTCTCGGGAATCCTGCTCGCCCTCGGCCTCGCCGTCCTCTCGGGCACGCGCCGCTACGGCGAGCGCGCGCGGCTGGTCGTCTTCGTCTCGGTCGGCATCACGCTCTGGACGATCCTCGCCCAGCCGGTCTTCAACCATTTCGGCTGGGGCTATTGGGTCTATTCCTTCATCGCCGAGACCACCGGCCTGATCCTCGCCGGCCTGGTCGTCACGCGCTGGTTCCTGCCGACGCCGGCCTATCGGCACGACGACGCGGCGACGCCGGCGGCTGCGCCCTAAGTTCCTCCCTGCCGCGAAGCGGTGGGGAGGGGGACCGCCCGCAGGGTGGTGGAGGGGTAACTGTCTCGGC
>JAXDPC010000328.1:0-7447 GCA_034668525.1 Sphingomonadales bacterium | reverse complement strand
CTGGTCGCTTTCGCCGCCCGCCGCGCGCTCGATCGGGGGGTCCAGCTCGGCTATATCGAGCATCTGCTGCGCCAGCGCTTCGGCCAGACCCAGCCGCAGGCGGTCGGCATGATCATCACCGCCGCGCGCCAGCCCGTGACCCTGCAGGAGCTGCAGCGCGAGCTCGAGGAGGTCGGCCCGCATCTCGCCGCCAGCGGCCCCAACCAGAATTGGTGGTCGGCGCTGAAGCGCGAGCTCGGCAGCCTGATCACCATCCGGCGCGAAGGCACCCAGTCGACGATACCCTCGGAGAGGCTGCGGCGCGCCTACGCCCACATGTCGGCCGGCGAGGTCAATTTCGCTCTGGTCGAGGTGCTGCGGATGCCGGGCCGCGAGCAGGCGCGGGAATGGGTTCAGAAGGCGCGGCGCTTCGTCGCCGCCCGCTCCGCGCTCGACGCGATCGAGACCGCGGCCCTGCTCGATCCGGTCAATCCGCCCCAGCCGCCGGCCAACCAGCCCCAGCAGCCGCGGCCGGCGAGCCGCCCGCAGCCGGCGCGGCGCTAGACCTCGATGAGAGCGTAGGGGCGGGCGAACGCTGCCTCGACGACGTAGCGCGCGCAATTATAGACCGGCACCCCGCGCGGAGTCGCGCCCTGGTAGCGCCCGCGATGGGCGTGGCCATGGACCACCGCCTTGACGTTGTCGAAGCGGTCGACGGCGTTGGCGAGCCGGGAGGAGCCGAGGAAGGGATAGATTTCCAGCGGCTCGCCTTCGACCGTATCGCGGACCGGAGCGTAATGGAGGACGGCGACTGCGCGATCGGTCCTCAGCGAGCGCAGGGCGTTCTCCAGCTTGCGCGCCTCGTTGCGCGCCTCGTCGACGAAGGTCTTGATCGCGTCCTCGCCGAACGCGCCGAGCTCGCCGCGCCCGAAGCCGCCTAGGAAGCCCTTGACGCCGGCGAAGCCGACGCCGGCGATCACCACCGCCTGCTCGTCGAGGACGGTCACGCCTGCCTGCTCGAGGATGCGGACGACCTCCTCGGCGCAGCCGGCCTCGACGTCGTGATTGCCGAGCACCGCCACGGCGGGGATGGTCAGGGCCTTCAGATCCTCGGCGAGCAATTCAGCCTCGCGGACCTTGCCGAAATTGGTGAGATCGCCGCACAGGGCCGCGACGTCGGCGGCCTCCGACATTTCGGCGAAGACGTCGCGGAACTGGTGCTCCGAATGCTCGGTGACGTGAAGATCGCCGATCGCCGCCAACCTTATCGTTCCGGGGCTTGTGATCGTCTCAGTGTTTGGGGCGTTCATGCTTCTCGTCCACGCCCTTGCCGACGACGTCGGCGAAGCCCCATTCGGTGACGTCGACGACATAGTCGGTCGGGCTGATCAGCCGGCCGCGGCAGATCTTGATCGTCGCCGGCGGCATGTCGTCCTGCGCCTTCAGCCGCGCGAGCAGCTCCTGATAGAGCCAGCGCGGGACGAGGTCGCGCTCGGTCGGATAGACGAAGCGGAAATTGAGGATGTTGATCAGCAGCACCTCCCAATAGAGCTCCATCTGCGCGAGCAGCCAGCGCCAGTCGATCTCGTCATGCTTGATCAGCATGACGTGGACGATGTCGGCGCCGTCGTAGCGGTAGCGCGTCTGCAGGAAGAGCTTGGAGAGGATGAACTGGGTCGGCGGAGTCACCCGCACGCGGGTGCCGTAGACCTCGGCTTCGTAGACCTCGGCGAACCAGTCGTCGGTGATCGGAATCGAGGCCGAGCTGATGTTGAAGATGACGTCGAAGAAATGCTCGCCGCGCCACACCTTTCCGATCCAGCGCTCGTCCTCCATCTGGATCTCGTAGCCCTTGGCCTTGAAGAAGGAGAGGATGCGGGGCGCGTCCGAGGGCTTGCAGAAGACGTCGAGGTCCTTGGTCGGCCGGGTGATGCCGGTGAAGCAGCCGAGCGCGTAGGTCCCTGAAAGCAGGAAGGGAATCGCCGATTCCTTGAGCAGCTTGAGGCTCTCGACATAGAAATCGACCGCCTCGGCGGGCGGCTCGAAGATCGAGTGGTCGAACGATTCCAGCTGGTGGCCCATGGCTAGGAGAACGGGACCGAAAGGAATGCGTTCCGCAGCGGTGCGCCCGCACCTTCGGCAGACCGTTCGATGATAGGAATTGGAGCGGGCGAAGGGATTCGAACCCTCGACCCCAACCTTGGCAAGGTTGTGCTCTACCCCTGAGCTACGCCCGCTCGGCGGATCTCCCCGCTGTGGGGCGATCAAGGCGGGCGGCTGCTAGCATCGCCGCCGCCGCCCGGCAAGCCCTAGATAGGCTTGGCAGATCGGGGCACAATACCACATAGGGCGCGATATTCCTGGACCGGCTGGAGACTGAGCAGATGGCGTCACTGGGCATGAGCGCGGCCGAACGCGAAGCGCTGGACGCATTCCGGCGCGACGTGATCGAACCGTCGCGCGACGCTTTGGTGATCGTCGATTTCTGGGCGGAATGGTGCGGACCGTGCAAGCAGCTCGGACCCGTGCTCGAGAAAGTCGCCGCCGATTACGCCGCGCGCGGCGTCAAGCTGGTCAAGATCGACGTCGACGCCAACAAGGCGATCGCCGCGCAATTCCGGGTCCAGTCGATTCCCACGGTCTACGCGATCTTCCAGGGACAGCTCGTCGCAGACCTGACGCCGGCGCGGACGGAGGGGCAGTTGACGCGGGCGCTCGATCAGATCCTGGCGCAGATCCCGGTCGAAGGCGAGGAACAGCAGCTCGAGGCCCAGATCGAGCCGCTGATCGCGATGGGCGAGGACGTGCTCGCCGGCGGGGACGCCGAGCGCGCCGCCGGAATCTTCGGCCAGATCCGCGACATGGCGCCCGACAATCCGGGGGCCGCCTCCGGCCTGGCCCGCGCGCTGATCGCCGCCGGGCGCACCGACGAGGCGCGCGCGCTGATCGATTCGCTGCCGGAGAAGGTCGCCGGCGACCCAGCGCTCGCCCAGCCGAAATCGGCCCTCGCCATCGCCGAGCTCGCGCCCGCAGACGTCGAGACCGTCGGCCTCGAGAGCCGCATCGCCGCGGACCCCGACGACCATGGGGCGCGCTACGAGCTCGCCGCCGCCCTGATGGCGCGCGGAGATCGGGACGCCGCCGCCGACCAATTGCTCGAGAGCATCCGGCGGGACCGCGAGTGGAACGAAGGCGCTGCGCGCACGCGCCTCCTCCAGTTCATCGAGGCGGTCGGTCTCGAGGATCCCTGGGCTTCGGCCCAGCGCCGCCGCCTCTCCGCGATCCTGTTCGGCTGATGGCCCCGGGCGCGCTGCTCCGGGTCCCGATCTTCCCGCTGGCGGGAGCTTTGCTGTTTCCGCGTGCCCAATTGCCCCTTCATATCTTCGAGCCGCGCTACCGTGCGATGGTCCGCGACGCGCTGGCGAGCGACGGGCTGATCGCGATGATCCAGCCGCGCGACCAGGATGAGCCGCCCGCTTTGTTCGAGGTCGGCTGCATCGGCCGGATCGCGGCGAGCGACGAGCTCGACGACGGCCGGTTCAACATCGTGCTCGAGGGGCTCGGCCGCTTCCGGATCGCCCGCGAGGCCGAGGTCGAAACGCCCTACCGCCAGGTCGATGCGGATCGCGCGGGCTTTGCCGAGGAGGGCGAGCCGGAGCCGCTGGGCATCGCCCAGCGCGCCGAGCTCGAGCGCGAGGCGCGGCGCTATGCCGACGCGCTCGGCTATCAGATCGAGTGGGAGTCGGTGGCGCGGCTCGACGACGAGATGCTGGTCAACGGCATCGCCCAGATCGCACCGCTCGACGTCGGCTCGAAGCAGGCACTGCTCGAAGCGCCGGACATCGCCGTGCGCGCCGATCTCCTCGTCCAGTTCATGCAGTTCCAGCGCATGGCCCCCGGCGGGGCGGATGGGCCGGAGACGATGCAGTGAGGCGCTTCGACCCGTCGTTGCTCGACATCCTCGTCTGCCCGCTCAGCCGTGCGAGACTGCGTTACGACGAAGCGGCGCAGGAGCTCGTCTGTGACGAAGCGGGGCTCGCTTATCCGATCCGGGACGGGATTCCGGTGATGCTGGTCGACGAGGCGCGACGGCTCGGTGGAGAGAAGCACCCGGATGGCGCCTGACAATGTCGCCTTCCAGGTGGCGACCTGGCTCATCCCCCTCGTCTTCGCGATCGTGCTCCACGAGATTTCGCACGGCTGGGTCGCGAACGCCTTCGGCGATCCGACCGCCAAACGGCTCGGCCGGCTCAGCCCCAATCCCGTCCGCCATGTCGATCCGATCGGCACCGTCGCATTGCCGCTGCTGCTCGCAGTGACCGGCGCGCCGGTGTTCGGCTGGGCGAAGCCGGTGCCGGTCGTCGCGCGGCGGATGCGCAGGCCGCGCGTGCACATGATGCTGGTCGCGCTCGCCGGGCCGGGGATGAACCTGCTGCTCGCCTTGCTCGCCGCCTTCGCGCTCGCCTTGGTCGCCGGTCTCGCCAAATCGCCGAGCATGCTCGATCTCTTCGTGCTGGCGAACCTGCGCAACTTCCTCGTCATCAACGTCTTCCTGGCGGTGTTCAACCTCCTGCCCATCCCGCCGTTCGACGGCGGCCACGTCGTCGAGGGGCTGCTGCCGCGGCGGCTGGCGGCGCACTGGCGCAGGCTTGGCCGGTTCGGTTTCGTCCTTCTCGTCCTGCTGCTGGTGGCGCTGCCCATGCTGGTACCGGGCGCCAATCTGGTCGAGCGGCTTGTCGTGCCGCCGGTCACGTGGGTGATCGGCGTGATCGCTTCGATCGCCGGGATCGGCTAGGCCCCAAAAGCCGCCCGCCGCTTCGCGGTCGGACGATCCCGACCATTGCGGGTATCGAGTGCGGACCCTAGGCTCGAGCGATGGCCAAGCTCTATTTCTATTATGCCTCGATGAATGCGGGCAAGTCGACGATCCTGCTCCAGACCGCCTTCAACTATCGCGAGCGCGGCATGGAGCCGATGCTGTGGACGGCGGCGATCCACGACCGCTCCGGCTTCGGCGTGATCGATTCGCGGATCGGCATCACCGCCGACGCCAACGCCTTCGAGCCGGCGACGGACCTCCGCCGCGAGGTCGAGGCTCGGCTCGCGGAGGGGCGGGTCGACTGCATCCTCGTCGACGAAGCCCAGTTCCTGAGCCGCGTCCAGGTCCACCAGCTCGCCGGGGTATGCGACGAGCTCGACATCCCCGTCCTCACCTACGGCCTCAGGACCGATTTCCAGGCCAATCTGTTCGAAGGCTCGGCGAGCCTGCTCGCGCTCGCCGACAAGTTGGTCGAGCTTAAGGCGATCTGCGAATGCGGGCGCAAGGCGACGATGAACATGCGGGTCGACGCGCAGGGCCGCGCGGTGTCGAGCGGCGAGCAGACCGAAATCGGCGGCAACGACCGCTATCTGGCGCTCTGCCGCCGCCACTATATGGAGCGGATCCGGGAGGCGGAGGCGCGCCAGCTGAAGCTCAGCCTCGCCGCCGGCTGAGGCCGTGCACGGCTGGATCGTCATCGACAAGCCGGTCGGTCCGGGCTCGACGCGGATCGTCTCGGCGGTCAAGCGCGCGCTCCGCGACGGCGGCTATCCCAAGCTCAAGGTCGGCCACGGCGGCACTCTCGACCCGCTGGCGAGCGGCGTGCTCCCTGTCGCGATCGGCGAGGCGACCAAGCTCGCCGGGCGCATGCTCGAGGCCGACAAGGTCTACGAGTTCACGATCCGCTTCGGCGAGGAGACCGACACGCTCGACGCCGAGGGCGAGACGGTCGCCCGCTCCGACGTGCGGCCGACCCTGGCGGAGGTGGAGGCTGTGCTCGAGCGCTTCACCGGCGCGATCGAGCAGGTGCCTCCCGCCTTTTCGGCGCTGAAGGTGGAGGGGAGAAGGGCCTACGCGCTGGCGCGGGCCGGGGAGGCGGTGGAGATCGAGAGCAGGAGGGTGACGATCCACGAACTCTCCGTTCGGTCCGAGCGAAGTCGAGGACCGGTTCCGAGCGAAGCCGAGGATCGAGAAGGTCTCGGCTTCGCTCGACAGGGCGTCTCGACTGCGCTCGACGCGAACGGGCATCCTCGTCTGCAGACCGTGACCCTTACCACCCGCGTTTCGAAGGGCACCTATATCCGCTCGCTCGCCCGCGACATCGCGCGGGCCTTGGAAACGGCGGGCCACGTCACCATGTTGCGGAGGCTGAAGGCCGGTCCGTTCACCCTCGAACCGGCGATTTCGCTGGACAAGCTGGACGAACTCGCTAAGGCGCGCAGCCTTGAACAGGCACTCTTGCCGCTGACGGCGGGGCTGGACGACATCCCGGCTCTTCCCGTCACCCCCGACCAGGCAAGGGCGCTCCGCGAGGGGCGCAACGCGGTCGGGACCGCCGCACAAGCCGGCCTCCATCTTGCAACCGACCAGTCTGTTCCGGTTGCGCTCGTGGAGGCGGACGGAGGCGACCTCCGGGTGGTGCGCGGCTTCAACATGTGACGAGAAGGAGTTTGACGATGTCGGTGACCGCCGAGCGCAAGACTGAGATCATCAAGGACAATGCCCAGAACAAGGGCGACACCGGTTCCCCCGAGGTGCAGGTCGCGATCCTCACCGAGCGGATCAACAACCTCACCGACCATTTCAAGGCCCATGCGAAGGACAACCATTCGCGCCGCGGGCTGCTGATGATGGTCAACAAGCGCCGCTCTTTGCTGGACTATCTGCGCCGCGAAGACAGCGAGCGCTACACCGCACTCATCGCGAAGCTTGGCCTTCGCAAGTAAAAGTGAAAGCGGCCCCTCAGCGGGCCGCTTCGCATATCCGGCGTCCGCAATCCGGCGGCGCCCGACCGGGACCGTCCGGGTCCCATCCAAGTCCGGCCTCAAGCGCCGGCACATAGGCCCCCGGCGCATTCGGCGCCGGGTGTCGAAGGAAAACGAATGTTCGACATGAAGAAAGTGGAAATCGAGTGGGGCGGCAAGACGCTCACGCTCGAAACGGGCCGCGTTGCCCGCCAGGCCGACGGCGCGGTTCTCGCGACCCTCGGCGAGACCGTCGTCCTTTGCGCGGTGACCGCGGCGAAGAACGTCAAGCCGGGGCAGGATTTCTTCCCGCTCACCGTGCATTATCAGGAAAAATTCTCGGCCGCCGGGCGCATCCCGGGCGGCTTTTTCAAGCGCGAGCGCGGCGCCACCGAGAAGGAGACGCTGACCAGCCGCCTCATCGACCGGCCGATCAGGCCGTTGTTTCCGGAAGGCTTCTACAACGAGGTGCTCTGCATCGCGCACGTGATGAGCTATGACGGCGAGAACGAGCCCGACGTGGTCGCGATGATCGCGGCTTCGGCGGCGCTCACGCTTTCCGGCATTCCGTTCATGGGCCCGATCGCGGCCGCCCGCGTCGGCTACCAGGACGGCGACTATATCCTCAACCCGAGCCAGGAGCAGATCCAGGCGGGCGCGCTCGACCTCGTCGTCGCCGGCACCC
>JAXDPC010000327.1:0-7695 GCA_034668525.1 Sphingomonadales bacterium | reverse complement strand
GCAATGGAAGGCGTGGGCTATCGCCCATCGGGGTGATTCGGCCGAAATCGGCCGCCCGAATCAGGGAATGAGGGCGAGGCTGCGCGCCTTCTCGATCGCCTGCACCCGCCGCTGGACGTCGAGCTTGTCGTAGACGCGGGCGACATGGGTCTTCACCGTGTTCGGCGAGATGCCGAGCCGGCGCGCCATCTCCTTGTTCGATTCGCCGCGTGCCAGCGCCTCCAGGATCTCGACCTCGCGCGGGCTGAGGCCGAGCGAGCGGATCGCCGCCGCGTTGCGCGCGAACGGCTCCGCCGCCGCCCGCCGCGGCGTCAGCCTCGTCCCGGCCCAGATGCCGAGCGCGATGCAGCCGGCGGCGATCAGAGCGACGTAGACCTCACCCGAGAATGGGTGCGCGAGATAGCGAAATTCGAGCCACTCGAGCGCCGCCGCCGCCGCCGCCAGCGCCAGCGCATAGAGGAGGATCGTCCGCGCCATGGTTGAAAGCTGCCAGAAAAGGCGCAGGCAGGCCACCGGCGCCTGGCGCCGCAATGCTCGGCTATTTGAGAGTTTCGAAACCCCGCCGGATGATCCCGGCCATCAAGACCCGACGCGCTTGCAGAAAGGGACCGTAATCCATGGTTTCCCAATCCTGCGGCAGAGCGTGATCTCGGAGCATCCGTTCCCAAATGCTTTCCTGCCCAACGAAACGTGCCCGAATCTGAGGAACATAGGTGCTCGGAGGGGTTTTGCCGATGTCGATATTCTCAGGCCATTCGAGCAACGCGTAATTTGCCATCTGATTGATCTCCGTCTGCTCCGCGGTGAGGGTCTCTTCGAGCCAAGCGCGCGGGAACAAGTGATGCCTCTCGAGGGGTTTTTTGCGCGTCCGCAGCGCGGGATCGATCAGATCGGAAATTTTCTTGTGGGAAAACAGCACGTCGGCGCCGAGACGGTTCTGGGAGGCGACGTAGGCGAACAGTTGCGGGTTGCGCGCCGACGAGGTCGCGAGGTCCGCCGGCAGCGTGATCGTCCAAAAGTCGTTCGTCAGCTCGCTTGAGATCAGACCGTCGAGAACGGCCAGGAACTGTTCGCCCGACTCCAAATTCTTGATTCGGTTGAGGTCGGCATCCATCACCGTTTCCGGCGAACTCGTATAGCGTCCGGTCAGGCTAGCGAAAAAGAACCAACGGCCGATCGCCTTTTGGAGCCGGTGCTCGGGAATTCTGAACCGGACCCGCCCCCACAGATAGAAGGCATAAGCATAGAGCAGCGCGTTCCTCGATGAGATCATCTCGCCGCTGCGAAACCCTGCGCCGACGAGCGCGCTCAGGAACTGGTGCCAGTGCGTCAGATTGAGGACGTGCGCCTGAGCCTCGGCTAGGATGGCGAACTGCTCGTCGCGTCGCATCGGCGAAAATTCACCTGTCTCCGGATCCTTGCCGCGCAACACCTGATAGACGCTCTTGAGCCGGCCGCGTCCGAAACCGAGCGCCACCGATACGCGCAACAGTTGATCGGGGTCGGGCTCGATAAAGTGGTTGAATGGCGAAGCCCGCTCCCCCGGCGACGTGGCCTTGCGCGCGGAGCGGCAGAACGATTCCAGTTGGGCTCGGCCCTCGTCCCAGAACACCGACAGCAAAGTCAGGATGAAGTCAGCCTGATTGAGCTTAACGCCTTCGCTGTTGATGCGGACAAAAATATCAGCAACTTGCTCCTCATCCACCGAAGGCGCAATCTCCAAGGCCGTGAATGGATACTTTTGAAGATCGAATAAATGATCGAGATTGTGAGCGACCGTCTCTTCTTCTTCCGCCGTCAGGACTGCCTTCTTGCTCGCTTGGTCGATATAATCATTGACGAGCTTACGACTGGAGTGTCGCGAAGACCACAGCGACGAGATATTCGAGATCCACTCCGGATCCCGGCGAATCGCGGCATCGGCGACCTCGAAGCGACAGGTCTTCGGGTTGAAGGCGACCTCGATCGTCCGTTCCTTGTAATCGGCATCGAGGACCTTCCTCCCTCGAAAGACCGCGTAGAGGGACGTGAGCCGCTGTTGGCCGTCGACGATCAGACGGTTCGGCACTTGGTGCTGTTTGTCGCCAGCGCCAATTTGCCTGGCGCCGGAAACAGCGCCGTTCTCCCAGAAGAGCAGATATCCAACGGGAAAGCCTTTATACATACTGTCGAACAGGTCACGAACCTTGGCGTTCGACCAGACGAAAGGCCGCTGGATGTCAGGCAGACCAATATCACCCAAGTCAATATAGTGGAGGAGCGCGCTCAAATCGTAATCAACGCGCTTAAAACAGGTCTTTAGCTCGCTCACAGCATTCTCCGTCCCGTCGTGCCCTCTTCGCCGACGAGGATTCCAAACGCAAGGGCATCGCGGGAGCGCGGAGGCGGGGGGTGACGTTCCGCGCGAGACCACTTATCTCGCCGCGACCATGGCTGCTCCCGTTCTCGCTTATGAAGATCTCGGCCTGATCCAAGGCTCGGGCTGGCTGTTCCGCGGCATCGACCTGTTCGTCGGGGCGCGCGACCGGCTGGCGCTGATCGGCCGCAACGGCGCCGGCAAGACCACCTTGTTCAAATGTCTCGCCGGGCTGATCGAGACCGACGAGGGGCGGCGGACGATCCAGCCGGGGACCAGGGTGGTGCTGCTCGAGCAGGACCCGGCGGTCGAGCGCTTCGCGACCTTGCGGGAATTCACAGCCTCGTGGCCGGACGCGCCGCCGGCTCATGCGGTCGACGCGATCGCGACCCAGATCGGCATCGATCTCGACCGTCCGGCCGCGACTGCCAGCGGCGGGGAGCGGCGCCGGGCCGCGATCGCCCGCGCGCTGGCGCAGCAGCCCGACGTGCTGCTGCTCGACGAGCCGACCAACCATCTCGATCTCGGCGCGATCCAATGGCTGGAGGACTGGCTCGGCCGCTATTCGGGCGCGTTCATCGCGATCAGCCACGACCGCACCTTCCTCAGGCGCCTCACCCGCTCGTCCTTGTGGCTCGACCGCGGCGGCCTGCGCCGCGCCGAGATCGGCTTCGGCGGCTTCGAGGCTTGGACCGGGCGCGTCTATGAGGAGGAGGCGCGCGCCGCCGAGAAGCTCGACGCGAAGCTCAAGCTCGAACTGCACTGGCTGCAGCGCGGCGTGACCGCACGGCGCAAGCGCAACCAGGGGCGGCTCGCCAAGCTCCATCAGATGCGCGCGCAGCGCGCGGCGATGCTCGGCCCGGCGGGGACGGCGAAGCTCGGACTGGAGAGCGACGAGGTCAAGACCAAGACCGTGATCGACGCCGACGCCGTCACCAAGCGCTTCGGGGCGCGCGCGATCGTCCGCGACTTCTCGCTCCGGATCCAGCGCGGCGACCGGATCGGCGTGGTCGGCGCCAACGGCACCGGCAAGACCACCCTGCTGAAGCTGCTCACCGGCGAGATCGCGCCGGACGAAGGCAAGGTGACACGCGCCCGGACGCTGAGCGGAGTCGTCATCGACCAGCAGCGCAAGCTGCTCGAGCCCGACAAGGACGTTCGCCAGGTGCTCGCGGACGGCAGCGACTGGATCGACGTGCGCGGGGTGCGCAAGCACGTCATGGGCTATCTCAAGGACTTCCTGTTCGATCCCGCCCTCATCGACGCCAAGATCGGAGCTTTGTCCGGGGGCGAGCGCTCGCGGCTGCTGCTCGCCCGCGAGTTCGCCCGGCGCTCCAACCTGCTGGTGCTCGACGAGCCGACCAACGATCTCGATCTGGAGACGCTCGACCTGCTGCAGGAGGTGATCGCCGACTATGAGGGGACGGTCCTCATCGTCAGCCACGATCGCGACTTCCTCGACCGCACCGTCACCATCACGCTCGGCCTCGACGGCTCCGGCAAGGTCGACATCGTCGCCGGCGGCTATGAGGATTGGGAGCGCAAGCGGGCGCGGCCCGCGAGCGCAGCACCGGTGGCGAGGCCGGCGCCGAAGCCGGTCCCCGCCCCGCCCAAGCCGCAGACCAAGCTCAGCTACAAGGACCAGCGCGACTACGACCTGCTGCCCGACCGGATCCACGCGCTCGAGGCCGAGATCGCCCGCGACGAGGCGGCGCTGTCGGACCCGGATCTCTACGCCCG
The DNA here is from genome assembly GCA_034668525.1 of Sphingomonadales bacterium. Classification (GTDB taxonomy): domain Bacteria; phylum Pseudomonadota; class Alphaproteobacteria; order Sphingomonadales; family Sphingomonadaceae; genus Allosphingosinicella. The sequence continues at coordinate 3,599 of JAXDPC010000327.1, read as the reverse complement.
TGATCCGAGGCGGTTCGCGTCGCTCACCGAGGCGATCGAGCGGGCGCGGGCCGAACGCGACGCGGCCGAGCATCGCTGGCTCGAGCTGGCCGAGAGAGTCGAGGCGCTGGCGGGCTGAGCCATGCACGTCGTCCCGGCGGAGGCCGGGACCTCAGGACAAGAAAGCGCGGGCGCCTTTGCAAGGGCCATCTGGAGCCCCGGCACTAAAGCCGGCGTCTATTCTCCCTGAGGTCCCGGCCTTGGCCGGGACGACGTGAGCTGCTCAATGTCCCTGCTGGGGCCGGCCCGACTGGATCAGGCGCTGACGCGCGGTGTTGCCGGGGACGGCGATGTGGGTCGCCGGGTCGTACTCCTTGCCGACCGCGGGCGAGCCCTGCGGCACCCAGATCTCGACCCGGGTGGAGCTGTAGCCCGACGGGATGTAGCGCACATAATAACCGTCCGGATGGAGGCTCCACCGGCCCGAGGGAATGTCCTGGCTGCCCGGGCCGCGCGGCGCCGCCCCGGAGAGGACGGCGACGCGCTCCATCTCCGCGAAGCTCGCGCCGGGCGTGGTCAGCATCTGCCTGAGCTGCGCCTCGGCCTGCGCGATCTGGCGCAGCGGCTCCGGCACGCCGCCGAGCGCGTCGGTCAGCGCATTGCCGTGCAGCACGTCGAGCGCGCTGCGGTTCAGCGAGGCGAGCTGGCGCGGCGTCAGCAGCTGGCTCGCCGTCGCCCTGATCTCGCCCGTGAGATCCTCGAACTTGGCGCGGGCGATGATCGCCCAGAGCAATTGCTGGATGCGCGACTGCGGAATTTCGGGGCGGTTCACCGAATTGCGGACGATGGTCATCACCGCGTCCTCGGCCGGACCCTTGGGCGGGGCGAAGAGATAGCCGTCGCCGCCGCCGGGGCCGTGGGTGCCGGCCTTGAGGCAGTAGCTCTGCGTCTGCATCGAATAATAGCCGGGCTGAAGGACGAAGCCGCCGTTGGGCGTGCGCTGCAGAGTCATCAGCGAGCGCTGCGCCTCGCGCGGGGTGAAGCCGTCCTTGGTCGCGTCGCCCCAGCGCGCGTCCGAAAGGCTGGTGGTGATCGGCGCGCGGTCGCCGAGGATGTTCGGAGTCTTGCGCCGCAGCTTGTCGCCGAGGCCGCCGATGCCGCCGAGCTGGGCCGCGCCGGCCGTGGAGACGGCGACGAACATCATGATCGCGAGCAGGCGGAAGAAGGAACGGAAACTCATGTCATCCCCCAAAAGCGCAGGAGCGCCGGACGGACCCCCCGCCGCGACTCCTCGGCACCCTTGCTATCGCGGGCCAAGCCGCTGCGCCAGATGGAAAAACAGCCCGCGCTTGACCGGGCAGCGCCCCCGCGCGCAATGCGGCGCGGCGGCTTGGGGAGAATGATCATGCGGGTTTCGATCTGGACCATTGCGTTGCTCGCTCTGGGGGTCGCGGGCTGCGCGACGACGGAGCGGCCCGGCGCCATCGCGTCGCAGGCCGCGCCTGCCGGGGCTCCCGCGTCCGCCTCCTCGCTCGGCGTCCCGCCGATCCGCTACACCAGCCGCACCCTTGCGAACGGCCTTCGCGTCTACGCCCTTCGCGACGAGGCGAGCCCGAACGTCTCGGTGCAGGTCTGGTACGATGTCGGCTCGCGCGACGATCCGCGCGGCCGTTCGGGCTTCGCCCATCTGTTCGAGCATCTGATGTTCAAGGCGACCCGCAACCTCGTGCCCGAGCAGCTCGACCGTCTGACCGAGGACGTCGGCGGCTTCAACAATGCGTCGACCGACGACGATTACACCAATTATTACGAGGTCGTCCCCGCCAACCATCTCGAGCGGCTGCTCTGGGCGGAGGCCGAGCGGATGGGCTCGCTGGTCGTCGAGCCGGGCTATTTCGCCTCGGAGCGCGACGTGGTGAAGGAGGAGTATCGGACGCGGGTGCTGGCCCAGCCCTACGGCCGGCTGTTCCACTACCTCCCGCAAATTTCCTACGATGTTCACCCCTATGCCCGCCCCGGCATCGGCAGCATCGAGGATCTCGACGCCGCGACGATCGAGGACGTGCGGGCCTTCCACGCGACCTATTACCGGCCGGACAATGCGGTCCTGTTCGTCTCCGGCAATTTCGATCCGGCGCAGCTCGATCGATGGGTGGACCGCTATTTCGCGCCGATCGCCCGGCCCGCCGGATCGATCCCGCGCGTCGACGCCGACGAGCCGGAGCGGACGCAGCCGCGCCGCTTCACCGTCTACGAGCCGAACACGCCGCTTCCCGCGGTGCTGCTGAGCTACCGCCTGCCGCCAGCCTCGCACGAAGACGCCGCCGCGCTCCAGGTGCTCGACGGCATCCTCTCGACCGGCGAGAGCTCGCGCCTCCACCAGTCGCTGGTCTACCGGCAGCGCGTCGCGGCGCAGGCCGGCTCCTTCCCGAGCTTCCGCCGCGGCCCCGGCGTGTTGGCCGCCTTCGCGATCCTCGCCGGCGGCCAGACTGCCGAGGCCGGCGAGGCGGCGCTCCGCGCCGAGATCGCGCGGCTGCGCGACGAGCTGGTCACGCCCGCCGAGCTAGCCGAAGCGAAGAACGAGCTGCTGACCGGCGCGCTGCGCGAGCGCGAGACCGTCGACGGCCGCGCCTCCGCGCTCGCCGAAGCGGTGATCGTCGAAGGCGATCCCGCCGCCGCCGACCGCCGCCTCGCCGAGATCGCGGCGGTCACGGCGGAGGACGTGCAGCGCGTCGCCCGCCGCTGGCTGCGCGACGAAGGCGCCGCGACGCTCGTCTACCTGCCCGAGGAATCCCGCGGCGGCGCGCGCGAGGACGAGATCCGCACCGCGGCCACCGTCCGGACGACGCCCCTGGCGTCGCCCCCTGACGTGCGCATCGTTCAGCCCGCGAGCGAGGCGGAGCGAGTGGCGCCGCCCGCGCCCGGCCCGGCGGTCGTCGCCGCGATGCCGCAGCCGGTCTCGCAGCGCCTGGCGAACGGGCTGACCGTCGTCACCGCCCGGCGCGCCGGGCTGCCGCTGGTCAGCGCCTATCTTGTCGCCGGCGGCGGCTCGGCGTTCGATCCCGAGGGCCGCGCCGGCCGGGCGAGCCTCATGGCGGCTCTGATGTCCGAGGGCACCGCGACACGCTCGGCGACGGAGATCGACCAGGCCGTCGAAGCGCTCGGGACGTCGATCGGCAGTGCCGCGGACTGGGACGGCGCCTCGATCGGCCTGACCGTCCGTTCGGACAATATCGACACGGCGCTCGGGCTGCTCGCGGACGTAGCGCGCAATCCCGCTTTCGCGGCGGAGGAGCTGGAGCGGCAGCGCTCCCAGTCGATCGACGCGGTCAGGGTGGGGATGAGCGACCCGGCGACGGTGGCGGGGATGGCGGCGATGCGCGCGCTCTATGGGGACGGCCCGTACGGTCACCCGTCCTCGGGCACCGAGCGCTCGCTGCGGGCGATCACGCGCGAGGACGTTCTCGCCGCCTATCGAATATCCTGGAGCAATCCGGGCAACGCGACGCTGGTCCTTGCCGGGGACATCGATCCCGAAGCCGCGCGCGCCCTCGCCGAGCGTCATTTCGGACGCTGGCCGGCTATGTTCGACAACCGGATCGACATTGCTTCCCCGGCGC
>JAXDPC010000326.1:0-10741 GCA_034668525.1 Sphingomonadales bacterium | reverse complement strand
GATCAGAGCATTCTCCTCAGCGGATGTAGCATTGGCAAGCGCATTGTTCGTGGCCTGTTCCGGTTCGGCCGGTGCAGGATCCGTCATCCCGGCGGACTGGGCCCATCCCTCCTTCTTCAGGATGTTGGCGGCGCGCTTGTAGCCGGCGAGGAGGTCGGCGCCTTCGGGCGTCTCGACGAAGGCTTGGAGGGCGCGGACGCGGGCGAGCAGGCGGACGAGATCGTCCTCGCCTCCGAGGGCGAAGACAGCGTCGATCAGGTCGTGGCGGACCCCTGCCTCGCGCTGCTGGACCTTGAGGCGGTCGGCGAAGAAGGCGAGCACGGCCGCTCGAACCTTGCCCTGAAGCCGGGCCAAATCGGCAGCAACGGCTTCGCCGATGTTTCCTTCGCCCGACCAGCGGGTATCGTGATCAAATCCTCGGTTGCGGAACAGCGCTTCAACGAGCCGATCGATAACAGGATACAGGCCCAGCCGAAGCCGGCTGTATCCAATGAGGTCGATCGATCCGAGCGCCGAGCGCCTCAACGCATAGGGGTCGCGCGACCCGGAAGGAGGCATGTCTCCTGCGAAGAACGCGACGATGCTATCCAGCTTGTCCGCCAGGCTCACTGCCACCGTCACCGGCGCGGCGGGAGTCTCGTCTCCCTGCCCCACCGGCTTGTAATGGTCGCGGATGGCGTCGGCCACTTGCGGGTCCTCGCCCTGGGCGCGGGCGAGGTGGCCGCCGATGACGCCCTGGAGCTCGGGGAACTCGCCGACCATCTGGGTGACGAGATCCGCCTTGCAGAGGCGGGCGGCGCGTTCGGCGAGGTCGGCGAGGTGGGGGCGGGAGGATGACGCATCTTCCTCGCCATTCCCGCGAAAGCGGGAATCCAGTTCCGAGTCCGTGGCTGGATTCCCGCTTTCGCGGGAATGACGGGGGCTGGCGGCGGTGGAGGGACTTGAACCCCCGACGATCCCCTCCTCGACCAGCCAGCGCGCCAGCTTCGCCACCCGCTCCACCTTGTCGGCGACGGTGCCGAGCTTTTCGTGGAAGACGATCTGGGAAAGTTTGCCAGCCTGCTCCTCGAGCGGGACCTTGAGGTCCTGCTCCCAGAAGAAGCGGGCGTCGGCGAGGCGGGCGGAGAGGACGCGCTCGTTGCCGCCGACGATCGCGGCGCCGCCGTCCGCAGCCTCGATATTGGCGACGCAGACGAAGTTGGGGGCCAGAGATTCCTCCCCAAGCGCGGCTTGGGGAGGGGGACCAGCCGAAGGCTGGTGGAGGGGTATGGTCGAGGATTCGGCGAAGACCCCTCCACCATGCTGCGCATGGTCCCCCTCCCCATCGCGCAGCGATGGGGCGGAACTCACGCACGCGAAATATTTCTGGTTGGTGCGCATGGTGAGCTGGATCACCTCGCGCGGGACGTCGAGGAAGGCCGGATCGAAGCGGCCGAGCAAGGGCATCGGCCATTCGGTGAGGCCCGCATTCTCGGCGAGCAGTCCTTCGTCCTCGACCAGGCTCAGCCCAGCCTCGCGCGCGGCCGCCGCCGCGCCTTCGGCGATGATGCGGCGGCGCTCGGCGGGATCGAGGACGACATGGCAGGCGCGCAATTTCTCGACATAATCGGCGGCGCTGCCGATGGTGATGACGCCCGGATGGTGGAAGCGGTGGCCGACGGTGGCGGCGCCCGAGCATATGCCGGCGATCTCGAAGTCCACGATCTCTTCGCCGAGCAAGGCGACGATGCCCTGGAGCGGGCGGACCCAGCGCAGGCTCTCGGTCGAGGCCGAGGCTTCGCCCCAGCGCATCGACTTGGGCCAGGGGAAAGCGCGGATAATGGCGGGGACCGCCTCGGCGAGGACCGAGGCGGTGGCGCGGCCGGGCCGGTCGACGATCGCGAACCAGGTGCCGTCGCGCTCGACGAGCCCGTCCTGCGTCAGCCCGGTCTTGCGCAGGAAGCCTTCCAGCGCCTGCGGCGGGGCGGAAGTGCGCGGCCCCTTGGTCTCCTCGCGCACCGCCTCGGTCTCGGCCGGGAGATTGCGGGCGATGAGTGCGAGGCGGCGCGGCGTGGCATAGGTCTCGACCTTGTCGGCGGCGAGGCCGGCTTTCTGAAGCTCCGTCTCAAGAAGGCTGTGCAAATCCCTGCAAGCCTTGGCCTGCATGCGCGCGGGAATCTCTTCCGAGAGAAGCTCGAGCAGGAAGTCGCTCACGGGCGCCGAGCCTCGGAAAACAGGGACAGTATACATTTTTCCGAGCGCAGGGTGCGGCACGCAGACGCCGTCCGCGCGAAAAATGTATACTGTCCCTGTTTTTCCCTCACGCCGCCCATCCGTTCTTTTCCATCCAGGACTGGCAGGCGCCTTTGGCGAGGTCGCGGACGCGGCCGATATAGGCCTGGCGCTCGGCGACCGAGATCACGCCGCGCGCCTGTAGCGTGTTGAAGATGTGGCTCGCCTTGATCGCCTGGTCGTAGGCGGGGAGCGGCAGCTTCGCCGCGATGCAGCGGGCATTCTCCTCGGCGGCGTCCCGGAAAGCATGGAACAGGGTCTCGGTGTCGGCGACCTCGAAATGATAGGCGCTGAACTGGCGCTCATTCTCGAGGAAGACCTGGCCGTAGGTGACGCCTTCGTCGTTGAAGGCGAGGTCGTAGACGCTGTCGACGCCCTGGATGTACATGGCGAGCCGCTCGAGGCCGTAGGTGAGCTCGCCCGCCACGGGCTTGCAATCGTAGCCGCCGACCTGCTGGAAGTAAGTGAATTGGGTCACCTCCATGCCGTCGCACCAGACCTCCCAGCCGAGGCCCCAGGCGCCGAGTGTCGGGCTCTCCCAATCGTCCTCGACGAAGCGGATATCGTGGCGGGCGAAGTCGATGCCGATCGCGGCGAGGCTGCCGAGATAGAGGGCCTGCAGGTCCGGCGGGCTCGGCTTCAGGACGACCTGATATTGGTAATAATGCTGGAGCCGGTTCGGATTCTCGCCGTAGCGGCCGTCGGTCGGGCGGCGGCAGGGCTGGACATAGGCCGCCTTCCAGGGATCGGGGCCGAGCGAGCGCAGGGCGGTCGCCGGATGGAAGGTGCCGGCGCCCATCTCGAGGTCGTAGGGCTGGAGGATCAGGCACCCCTGCCGGCTCCAGTAATCGTGGAGGGTCAGGATGAGTTTCTGAAAGCTCGGCGGCTGGTCGGCCAAGGAAAAAGCTCTCGCAAGGGGCGACAAAAGGCCGTTCGCTTTGGCCGATGGCTGGGTTAGGGTCAAGGAAGCGGAAGGAGCGCGAGGGCATGCGGGCGATCGAGGCGGTGGGCAGGATGTGGCGAGGGCTGGCCGGAGGGCTGGCCGCGGCGCTGCTCCTCGTCCAGGCCCCGGTCCTCGCCGAGGCCCCGGCGGCCCGGCCCGCCGCCGCCGCCGCGCCGCGGCCGGCGATCTGGCTGCTGGAGGACAGCGACACCCGCATCTATCTGTTCGGCACCACCCATTTGTTCGAGCGCGGCCTCAACTGGCGGTCGGCGCGGCTCGACGCCGTGATCCGCGAGGCGGACGAGCTGGTGATGGAGACGGCGGACGAGGACGAGCTCGACGACAATCTGTTTTCCGGATGGCTGTTCATGACCAAGTCGGTGCCGATCCTGTCGCGGGTCTCGGAGGACCGGCGCGAGCGGCTCGCCCAGCTGATCGCGGCGAGCGGCGTGCCCGAGGATGCGTGGGACATGATGCACAGCTGGGCCGCGGGAATGCTCCTGATCGGCCTCCAGATGGGCGGCGGCGACGACCCGCTGGAGCTGAGCGGCGCCGAGGTCGAGCTCACCGCCGCGTTCCGCGCGGCGGGCAAGCCGATCTCCGCGGTCGAGACCACCGAGCAGCAGATCGGCTTCTTCCGCAGCCTGTCGCGGCCGGCGCAGCGCGCCTTCCTCGATTCGATCGTCGACGCCGCGTCCGCGCCGGCCGACCCCGCGGCCGGCGCCGGCCCCGCGGGCAATGACGGTTGGCTGCGCGGCGACGTGGAGGCGCTGGCGCGCGAGACCGAGGGCTTCTCGCCCGAGCTTTACGAAGTGCTGCTGACCCGCCGCAACCGGGCCTGGACGGAATGGCTGGCGCAGCGCCTGCAGCGGCCCGGGACGGTGCTGTTCGCGGTCGGCGCCGCCCATCTCGCGGGCCGGGACTCGGTGCAGAGCCTGCTCGCCTCCCGCGGCCTCACGGCGCGGCGGATCGATTGACGCATTTTCTCAGGATGAAGGACTGACATGCTGAAAAGCTTCGGGAAAGGCTTCGGCCGCTTCGCCGCTTTGTTCGCCGGCCTGGCGCTCGCCGCTTGCGCGACCCAGACGCGCGCGCCGGCCGCGGCCGCGGCGCGGCCCGCTTTGTGGACGCTGTCGGACGCCGACACGACCATCTATCTGTTCGGCACCATTCATGCCCTGCCGGAAGGGACCGAATGGCGCACGCCGGCGCTCGACCAGGCGCTGGCGGCGTCGGAGGAGCTGGTCACCGAGATCCGTCTCGCCGACGAGATGGCCGCGGCCGGCGCCTTCGCCCGGCTCGGCCTGGCGGGCGGCCTGCCGCCGGCGCTCGAGCGGGTGCCCGAGGGCAAGCGCGAACTGATGCGCGAGGCGCTCGCCGGGATCGGCCTGCCGATCGCCGCGGCGGACCGGATGAAGAGCTGGGCGCTGGCGGTGACCCTCGCCCAGGTGCTGTTCCAGCGCGCCGGGCTCGATCCCTTGCTCGGCGTCGACCGCAGGCTGAGCGCCGATTTCACCGCCCGCGGACGGACGATATCGGGGCTGGAGACGGTCGAGGATCAGCTCGGCTTCCTCGACAGCCTCCCCGAGGCGGATCAGCGCATCTTCCTCGAAGGCGTGCTCGACAGCCCCGAGGAGGTCCGCCGCCAGTTCGACGCCATGCTCGCGGCCTGGCGGGCCGGCGACACGGGGGCGATCGGCCGCACCTTCAACGACGAGGAGACGCTGTCGCCGGAGCTGCGCGAGATCCTGCTGACCCGGCGCAACGCGCGCTGGGCCGAGTGGCTGCAGAACCGGCTGGCGCGGCCGGGGACGATCTTCGTCGCGGTCGGCGCCGGCCATCTGGCGGGGCCGGATTCGGTGCAGAACATGCTCCGCCGCCGCGGCCTCTCGACCCGCCGGGTCCAGTAGCGGCCGAGGTCAGAGCCAGGAGCGGAGCAGCGCGCGCGTCCGGCGCGCCGTCTCGCCGGCAAGATAGAGGATGGCGCGGCCGTCGTTCGCGGCATCGCCGATGCGGACGACGAGGCCCTGTTTCTCGAGCGCCCTGACCCAGCGCCGCGCGGTCGTGGGCGGCACGCCGACGCCGTCGAACAAGGAGGCCGGCGAAACGTGGCGGCCTTCCTCCTGCGCGGCGAACAGGCTCAGCACGATCACCCAGGGAACGTCGCGGAACAGGGCCGTGCCGAGCGCGGCGTCGCGCTCGCGCTGGGCGGCGAGCAGGCGGCGGGCGAGCGCGGCTTCGGGCGAACGCGCGCGGAGGCGCTCGGCCTCGCCGGCGGCGAGGGGGATGAGGCCGCCGCTCATCGGACCATCCTCGGCTTGCGGTGCTCGAAATAATAATCGATCGCCTCGACCTGTTCGGGGCGGAAATTGTCGACCGCGCCGAAATGGTCGGGGATGGCGTCCTGAAGCAATATGGTCGGCGACTGGCCCTCGAAATTGTTGAGGTTGGGCGGGACCTGGCGGTAGCCGACCAGGTCGGCCAGCGCCGGCGGGAAGCGCCGGGCGACGTCGGGCGGGTAAGACAGCATCTGGTTCTCGTAGGAACGCAGCCAGCTGAGGCTGTAGCCGACCACCAATGCCCGGCGGATCTCGCTGCTGCGGTTGGCGCCCTGGCCGTGGAGGGTGGAGCCGAGGAAGATCAGGCAGGAGCCGGGCTCCATCTCCGCGGCGATCGTATCGTCGTCGGTGATGTATTTGTCCTTCTCCTCCCTGTGGCTGTTGCCCCAGACCATGGTGGCGCCGTTCTTCCGGGTGAAGCGGGTCAGCGGCCAGATGACGTTGACCATATATTCGATCTCGCCCTTCGGCCCCGGCCACATGTCCTGGTCGCGGTGGGGGAGCTGTTGCGGCGCGCCCGGGTGGACGGCGATCGCCTGGGTGAGATTGAGCTGGAGGCTCTCGCACCAGGGCGCCAGCGCCCGCTCGGCGATGCCGAGCACGAGCGGGTCCTGGACCAGGGCCGCCGCGTGGCGCGACCGGATCAGCGCCCGGCCGAAGCGCACCGTCTTCTCGCCGAAGAAGTTGCCGCGGCTCTTCGGCGTCTTCGCGAAGGGCTCGCGAAAATCTTCGTCGAGCGCGGCGGCGATGCGCGGGTCGACGACGTCGCGCAGGATCACATAGCCCTTCTCGAACAGCGCCTCGGTCTCCCGCTCGATCGACTCCTGGAGCGGATCGTGATGCTTCAGCTGCGTGGCCATCTCTGTCTCCCCGCGCCGCTCAGGCGGCGACGCTGTGCTCGATCTCTTCGATGTGAAGGACGTTGGAATTATATTTGCCGGAGACCTGGAGGCGGCGGATGGTGTCGGCATCGATGTGGATCATCATCGCGCCGATCATCGAGCCGCCGACCCGGCGGGGCATGCCGAGCGGCTCGCAGCGCCAGCCGGCCGAAAGCACCCGGCTGAGCCACCCCATGTCGGCGACGCCCGTATAGGCGCGGATGCCGGTCAGCAGCGCATATTCGGTCATCGCGCTGGCCAGGAGGTTGCGATATTGGAGCCGGTCCGGGCCGCGGTGCCGGGGCGACAGGCACATGCGCGAGATTTCGCGTATGTCCGGCCCCGACGGGACGGCGCCCTCGCACAGGCTGGCGAACAGGGAGCCCAGGACATGCGGCCGGTCCGTGCGCAGCATCCTCAGCGACGCGAGATGATCGCGGCGGGCGGGATCGGTGACGATCAGATATTCCGCCCAGCTGTCGTCGAACTGGTCGCGCTCCTGCCCGTCCTCCTGGCGGAGATCCCATTTCAGCAGATCGACGAAGATCGCCTTGCGGTCCTCGAACATCCGCCGCAGCAGGCGGCTGTGCAGCAGCTTGTTCCCTGCGTTGACGAGCTCGACCACGGCCCTTTTCTCCTCTGACGTCCCGGTTCCGGGTGTCGCGTCAGAGCGCCGCGCGTGGTACCCTCCTTTGGAAGGGGGGTCGGAAGATCAGGGCTGGCGGCGGCGGTCCGTGGCGATCGCCGTGCGCGCGCACTGCCGACCTGCATGGTGCCGCCCCATATGGGAGACGCGTCAAATGTGGTGGTTCTGGCGGCGCTTCTAGCGCTAGGTGGCTAGGCTCCCGCTATAGGGCCTTACGGCCAGCTCATCAGCCGAAAGATTCTCAATCCCTTCGGTGATATAGCAGCCCATCGTCTCTCCTTTCTCGCCAAGCGAATAGGCTCGATCCGTTCTGTGCCAATGCTCGTCCAGATCAGTTCGATAGAAAACGGAGACAACCACGATAGGCATCGCGCGCTGCTTTCCGTCGAGGCCAGTCACGCGCCACGCCATTTTGTCTTTGGCGGTAGTCGCGAACATCGGGCTGACATTCTCTTCGCCGGGCATAAGAGCAGTTCGAACCACCTCGGTAGGTTCCTGCCACTTTCTCCACCAATCTTGGACTGCCTCCCTGGGATTGTCCTCGGCGAAGATCATCCGACTGTACATGCGGAATTCTTTAGCGACCGTCTGTCCCAGGTTCGTGCAAACCACATCGAATTCGATTTGATAGTAGGCCGGCCCGCCGACAACGCGCTTTGCTATTACGCCGACCGAGACCCATGGGCGCAGCTCCCGGGCAGCGGTATTCTTTGCATGCGACAGAGTGTCCGCCGCAGCGTCGGCAGCCCGCTTAGCGTAAAGAACAGCGGCGAATGCCGCGACCAGCGTCAACAGGCCGAAGATCGTGCCCGCCAGCAGCATGAGGGACTGATTGTAAGTGAGGCCGACCAGCGCCACGGCAGCCTCGGCTGACCGAGTCTGTTGCACGAGATCATCGCTCTTCAGGCGATGCTGCTCAGCTACCTGCTCGCAGCGATAGCGTTCGTCCGCGGCTTCCCGGTCTGAGAGGCTATCCAGCCGCGATGGATAGCACCGGGGGTTTCCGGGACTATACTCGGTATCCTCGGCCTTTTGATACTCACTGGTGGGTATGATCGGGTAGGCTGGCTTCAGGTATGTCCAGATCGCCGTAGCCGCGATCAGGATTCCGACAACCGCAAGGATGAAGCGCCGATAGCCTCTAAGCATTAGACGACGAATACAGCGGTAGATTTCCCGCGCGCCAGCTTATTCCGCACGTTCGGTCCGTCTCCTTCAGCCCGATCCCTGCCGCTTGTCGACCAGCCGCAGTAGGTGACCCCCTGCGCTTTACCTGAGCGTTGAGCAGCCCCTTCACCTTTGCTTCCCAATCCGCGTTGTCCGCCATGGCGTTAGGCGATCCATCGAACCGCTCAGGCAAGCGCCAGTGCTTCTTCATCATGCGCGCGCGCGGCGGCCGGTCGCTCCGCTCGTAGTCCGCACGGAAGGCGATGCCTGCCTGATGGTCCGCGACCACGTTGGTACGCTGGCGACGATCTACGCCGACGAAATGTCATGGCGTGAGGATAACTGCCGCGTTCCGAACGGCACCTAGGCGGCGCTCGTCGCGGGTTTGGCTATGGCTTAGCGGTGAGCCGCGACCGGCAGGGCGCTGGCAACAGGAACGCACTAGCGGAGCTAGCGGAGCTAGCGGAGCTAGTGCAATTAATTGCAACGGCGCTTATACCAAAAATAGCTTTGTCAACGTTAGCAACCTTGGCACACACAGCTTCGGAGTGGCGACCAAATCTGTTCAGGGGCCGCGAAAGCGGTGCGTCGACCAAGCCAAAAAAAGGCCCCCTGGAAACAGGGGGCCTAACTTTTGGCGCGTTTTGGCAGCGGATCAGGCTAGGTTAGGCCATCCGTCTCGTACCAACGTCACTGCCGGCTTCGGATCGGCCTTAGCCGCGTAATCCGTCAGTACGTAGCGGTTACCCTGTAGCACGACGACGCCTAGGCCCTTTAGACGGCTCAGCGTCGAGCCGACTGATCCACTGTGTAGCGTGATACCCCGGCGATGCGCCATCTCGACTGCGCTGGTGGCGCTTAACCCCGTCGTGCCGACCTCCCTCAGTAGGTCGAGAACGACGGTCTTAACGCTTCGGCCCGACTTTCCAGCGCTAGATGCGTTCTCGCCGTCGAGAAGGGTGATCGCCATTTCGATACCCGCGACCTTATTCCGCAGCGCTTCAATCTCTCTGAGCAGGTGGTCCCGCTGGTCGATTAGCCTCTGCATGTCGGCTTTCGTCCTCGCCATGATTGTCTCCTAGAGTGGCTTCGATGGTGCCGCCGGTGGGACTCGAACCCACACTCTGTTCAGGGAACCCGATTTGGAGTCGGGCGCGTCTACCAATTTCGCCACGGCGGCACGGGGCCATAGACGCCTGCAGCCGGATGATTGTCAATGGGGCTTCGTTGCACCCGCGGTGGTTGCAACAAAAAGCTGCAACCGAATCTGTGGATAACTTGTGGAACCTCCTCTTGAACGCGGCCGCGAGCACCGCGATTCGACCCTAAAACAGTGACAAACTCTCTTGCAACGATCAGTTGAAGATGTCCTTGAACGTCACGTCGCCCTGGTAGAGGGCGGCGACGACCAGCTCGGTGCGGCGGCTGACGCGGCACCGGCGCCGCGCCTCGTTGAGATGCTCGGTGACCGTCTGCTCCTGGATGCCGAGGATGCGGGAGATTTCCCAGTCGGTCTTGCCGCGCGCGATCAGCACGATGCATTCGAGCTGCCGCGGCGTCATCGGCTCGCGGCTGGGGGCTCCGACGAGGTCCTCGCCGGCGAGCTGGATGCGCCGCCCGGCCTCATAGGCGAAGGCGCCGATCAGCTGCGCCATCGGCAGATTCTCCTCCGGCAGCCGGACGCCGTTATGGACGACGAAGGTGCAGGTGCCGTTGGTCTCGCCGGGGATGTGCGAGGGCACGCAGAAGCCGTCGGTGATCCCCTCCCGCCGTCCGGCGTCGAGCACCCGCCGGCGCCGCTCGGTGACCTCGATCAGATGGGGGATATCGTCGAAGCGAAAGCCGATCGAGGTGCGGTAGCTGGCGAGATGGACCGGATCGTCGGAGCTCATCCGCTTCTCGAAGAACTTGTCGATCCAGTTGCGCGAGAAGTTCGAGATCGCCAGCAAATTCTTCTTTTTCCAGCTGAACTGCTTGACGTGCTGGAACAAGGCGTAGGCGCTGAAGCCCATGTCCCGGGTGATCGGCTCCATCACGCCGCGCAGGTCGTCGGCGGCGCGACAGGTGCGCGACTGCCGGATGAACTCGTTGACGTCGTTGAGGCGCGACACTCGCTCTTCCCTCGGTAGAAGGCCGCCCATCGTCTGCGTCACCCCGGGCCGCGATCGGATACCCTCTCGCGGCGCCAGGAGAATCAGGCCAACCGGCGAACGAAGTCAAGGTCGCCGTCCCGATTCCGGCCATTGCGCCCCGGGGGCGCCGATGCGGCGCCGCCGCGGCGCGGGCGGAGGGAACCTTGCCTTCGCCGCGGCCCTCGTCTACAGGCGCCGCTTCCCCGCTCATGGTCATCCCTGGAGGCGCGAGCGCGGGCGTTTGAACGTTCAACAATCAATCTTGGAGACATGCACATGAGCGAACAGCTTACGCTGTCGGCCGAGACGCGCGAGCGGGCGGGCAAGGGAGCCTCCCGTGCCATGCGTCGCGAAGGCCGCGT
>JAXDPC010000325.1:0-7274 GCA_034668525.1 Sphingomonadales bacterium | reverse complement strand
CGGCACCGGTCGGGGCGACGAGCAGTGCGCTTCGCCCGGCGCGGGCCGAGGCCAGCATTTCCAGCTGGTGGCGCCGCGGCTGCCAGCCTTTGGCGGCGAACCAGTCTGAAATTGCGGGAGGGAGGTCGATGGTCGTCATTCCGGGCTTGATTTGGAACCCATGAACACCGGGCGTTTCGAACTCTCAAGCGCCGTGTTCATGGGTCCCGACTTTCGCCGGGATGACGGTTGGGATTACGACCGGGCGTCATCCCCGGTGCGGCGCTTCTCCTCTTCCTCACGGTAGAGGTCGCGGGTCGCCTGCTCGGTGTCCGACCCGCTGTCGCGCGACTTGCGGTTGCGGAGCAGCGCCCAGAGCAGGACGGCCGCGAGAAGCAGCGGTCCGACGATGTTGAGGATCGCCCAATTGCCTCCGCCCAGATCCATGGTTTCGAGCTCCTTCCGCCTGCCGTTTTCCGCCCGCCGCCTTGGCGGCAGCGGGCCTACTTGCCATATAGCTCCCGATGGCCCGTCTCGGTTCCTGGATCGAGCCTTTTCCCGAAGGCTTGTACATAAAACCGGCCGACGCCTGGGTCGATCCGAATGTCCCGAAGGCGCGCGCGCTGATCACGCATGGCCATGCCGACCACGCCCGCGGCGGCCATGGGGAAGTGCTCGCGACGCCGGAAACGCTCGCGATCATGGCCTGCCGCTACGGCCCGCAGCCCGGCGGGCGACCGATCGCCTATGGGGAGGTCGTGCGTCTCGGCGCGGTCGAGGCGGGTTTCGTTCCGGCCGGCCACGTCCTCGGCTCCGCCCAGATCGTGCTCGAACATGGCGGCGAGCGGGTGGTCGTCTCCGGGGATTACAAGCGACGGCCCGATCCGACCTGTCCCCCGTTCCAGCCCGTCCCCTGCGACATCTTCATCACCGAGGCGACGTTCGGGCTGCCCGTCTTCCGGCATCCCGACACGGGAAGCGAGATCGACCGTCTGCTCGCCCGGCTTCACGAAAATCCCGAACGCTGCGTCCTCGTCGGGGCCTATGCGCTCGGCAAGGCCCAGCGCCTGATCATGGAGCTGAGGGGCCGGGGCTATCACGACGCCATCTATATTCACGGCGCGCTGCAGCGGCTTTGCGACCTCTATCGGGAATGGGGCGTGGACCTCGGCGAGCTTTGCCCGGCGACCGGCACGAAGAAGGACGAGCTGAAGGGTAGCATCGTCGTTGCTCCGCCCGGCTGCCTCAACGACCGCTGGTCGCGGCGCCTGCCCGATCCGATCACGGCCATGGCCTCGGGCTGGATGCGGGTGCGCCAGCGCGCCCGCCAGCGCAACGTCGAGCTGCCGCTGATCGTCTCCGACCATGCCGATTGGGACGAGCTCACGACCACGATCCGCGAGCTCGCCCCGCGCGAGGTCTGGATCACCCACGGCCGCGAGGACGCGCTCATGCACTGGTGCGCCCTCCACCAGATCAAGGCGCGGGAGCTCAACCTCGTGGGACGCGAGGACGAGGACGATTGATCGGGGGGCGCCGCGAGCTATATCTGACCAACTAGTTAGTCAGGAGCAGTGCGATGGATGCGGTAAATCTCTCGGATGCCAAAGCGAGGCTCAGCGAGCTGGTCGAGCGGGCGGAAGGCGGCGAGGAAGTGACCATCAGCCGGCGGGGAAAGCCGGTTGTCAGGATTGTGGCGATCGAAAAGCCGCGAAAACCGCTCGATCTCGACGCCCTGCGGGCGCTGCGTGCCAGGATGCCGATGTACGAGGACCCGGACGGTCTCAGTTTCGTGGAGCGTCTCCGACGCGAAGATCAGCTCTGATGCTTTACTGCGACAGCTCGGTTGCGGTGGCCTTGCTCCTCAACGAACCCCATTCTGCGCGTGCGGACGATTCTTGGGCCACGCGGCGGGGGGAGGTGCTTGCGCTCAGCAGATGGGTCGAGACCGAGGTTGCGGCCGCACTATCGGCGAAAATGAGATCCGGGCTCGACACCGGCTTGTTGGACGAAGCGCGCGCAAGGTTCGCAGAACTCATCCGCTCGTCGCATCGCCTTCCGATCGAGGCGCGCCACTTCGATCTGGCGACGCGATTTGCCTCCGTCAGCGGAGCGCTGCTGCGCGGTGGCGACGCATTGCACTTGGCAATTGCCTTTGAGGCGGGTGCGACACTGTGCACGTTTGACCGCCGCCAAGCAGGCGCGGCCGCCCTGCTCAATGTCCCGTGCGAACTCATTTGAGGTCAGCCGCTGCGGCCCGCTACCAGAAACAGCACCAGTGCCGCCGCAAGGAGGATGCCCCACCTCACCCCGCGCTCGAGCGCGAAGTTGCCGGTCTTGGACAATGTGATCGCGCTGGCGGGCATGACGATCAGGAACAGGCCGACCGAAAGGGCGAGGCCGGCGCGTAGGCCGGCATAGGCCCAGCCGGCGACCGCGAGCGCCACCCAGACGACGCAGAAGAGCAGCGCCTCCGGGTAGAGCTTGGGCATCTCAGTGGGCGACCTGCCCGCCGCGCCGGAGGCCGGATAGCGCGAGCTGCTCGTCGATCTGCGCCATCAGGCGGTCGAGACCGTCATGGGTCTGCGCCTCGGCGCGGGCGACGAGAACGTCCTGGGTGTTCGACGCGCGCAGCAGCCACCAGCCGTCGGGCGTGTTGACGCGCGCGCCGTCCGTGTCGTTGACCTCGGCCCCGGCCGAACGGAGACGCTCCAGCACCTCCCGGACCACGGCGAACTTGCGGCTCTCATCGACCTGGAAGCGCATTTCGGGCGTGTTGATCATCGGCGGCATGGCGGATCTGAGCGCCGTCAGCGAGCCGCCGAGCCGGCTGACCGCCTCGATCAGGCGGACCGCCGAATAGATGCCGTCGTCGAAGCCGTACCAGCGGTGCGCGAAGAAGATGTGGCCCGACATCTCGCCGGCGAGGGGCGCGCCGGTCTCCTTCATCTTCGATTTGATCAGGCTGTGGCCGGTCTTCCACATCAAGGGCCGGCCGCCGAGCTCCGCGATTCGGTCATAGAGCGCCTGGCTCGCCTTGACGTCGGCGATGATGGTCGAGCCCGGAAGGTCCTGCAGTACCGGCTCGGCGAGGATGCCGAGCAGCTGATCGCCCCAGACCACGCGCCCCTGGCCGTCGATCGCGCCGATCCGGTCCGCATCGCCGTCCAGCGCCACGCCGAAGTCGAGGCCCTTCTCCGCGACGAGGCGCTTCAGATCCTCCAGATTGGCTTCGACGGTCGGGTCCGGATGGTGGTTCGGGAAGCGCCCGTCGACCTCGGTGTAGAGGAGGTGGTGCTCGCCCGGCAGCTTCCTGACCAGCCGCTCGACCACCGGGCCGCCGGAGCCGTTGCCCGCGTCCCAGCCGATCCGAAAAGGCCCGCCGCCGAAATCCTCGACCAGCCGGTCGACATACAGGTCCATCACGTCCGCGTCGCCGACGGTGCCGCCGCCTTCCTCCCAGTCGCCGGCCTCGGCCATCCGGCCGAGCGCCTGGATCTCGGCGCCGAAGAAGGCGGCGTGGCGGAGGACCATCTTGAAGCCGTTGTAATTGCCCGGATTGTGGCTGCCGGTGATCATGATGCCGCCGTCGACCTCCAGCTCGGCCTCGGCGAAATAGAGCATCGGCGTCGGCCCGATGCCGATCCGCACGACGTCGACGCCGGCCCCAGTCAGCCCCTCGACCAGCCGCCGCTCCAGCCCCGGCGAGCTCTCGCGTCCGTCGCGCCCCACCGCGACCCGCGTGCCGCCGGCGCGCCGCACCACCGTCCCGAAGCTGCGGCCGACGGCCTCGGCGTCCTCCTCCCCCAGCGTCTGCCCGACGATGCCGCGTATGTCATACTCGCGCAGGGAGGTCGGGTTGAAGCGGTGGCTCATTCGGGGGGCTCCGTGGATCGGACGGCGGACGGCTTCAAGACGCGCGAGGCGTCCTCCGGTTCATTTCGGCGACGAGGGTGTCGCGCGCGGCATTGACCCGTTCGGCAAGGTCGGCCGAGCCCCCCGCGTCGGGGTGGACCCGGGCGATCAGCCGGCGGTGGGCGGCGCGGATGTCGGCGAGGCTGGCGCCTTCCTCCACGCCCAGCAGCCGCCGCGCCTCGGCGGCCGGCATCCGGGGCGGCCGGGCGGCCGTCTGCCGCTTCCACCAGACGTAGATTGCGGCGGCGAGCGCCAGGAAGAGCAGGAATTTCGCCATCACCCGGCGACCGCCGCCTCGCGGTCCTCGGCGGCGGCGCGGCCCGGATCGGGCAGGCCGAAGCCGGCGATCATCTCGCGCAGCTCCTGGCGGGCGGCGATATGGCTGAGGCCGACCTCGCCGATCTGGGCGAGGTCGAGCAGGGTCAGCCCCTTCGGGAACAGCTCGCGGTAGATCACGCGCTCGCCCAGGCCCGGGATGATCCGGAAGCCGACGCGGCGCGACAGCTCCTCGAGCGCGAGGCCGACGCGCCGCATGTTGCGCGCCTCGATATGCTGCATCCGGTTCCTCAGCACCACCCAGTCGACGCTGGCATTGTGCGCCTTGGCGCGCTGGGTGCGGCTGCGCCAGACCAGCTCGGCATAGAAGCTCGGCCGCCGGATCTTGTAGGTCTCGGCGTCGACCTCGCCGATCAGGTCGAGATCGACGAAGCTGTCGTTGATCGGCGTGACCAGAGTGTCGGCGCGTAGCATCGCCGCCCGCGCATGCGGGTCGTCGCGCCCGGGCGTGTCGATCACCAGCACCTCGACGTCGGCCCCCACGCGGTCGATCTGCGCGTCGACCTCCTCCCCCTTGGCCGGATCGAAGGTCTCGTAGGCGGGCATGACCAGCTCGGCGCCGGTGCGCTCCACCGTGGCGCCGCGATTGTCGAGATAGCGGCCGAGGGTGCGCTGGCGGGTGTCGAGGTCGAGCGCGGCGACGCGGCGGCCGCCGGCGGCGAGCGCGACCGCGGTGTGGACCGCCGTCGTCGACTTGCCGGTGCCGCCCTTCTCGTTGGCGAAGACGATGATGTGCGGCGCGGCCACGCGTTTCTGCCCTACTTGATTGTCCCGGCGGGCGCCGTCTAAGGGCCCGCTCGCTCGAATAGGCCAGCCGGCCATGGGAGGCCAAGGGCCAGTGCGCATTATCCGCGAAAAAGACGAGTTGCACGCGGCGGTGGCGGCGCTGAAGGCGGACGGCGGCTCCATCGCCTTCGTCCCCACCATGGGCGCGCTCCACGCCGGCCACATGGCCCTGGTCGAGGAGGCGCGGCGGCGGGCGAGCCGCGTCGTCGCCTCGATCTTCGTCAACCCGACCCAGTTCGGCCCGGGCGAGGACCTCTCCCGCTATCCGCGCCGCGAGGCGAGCGACGCCAGGATGCTCGAACAAGCCAGCGTCGAAATCCTCTGGGCGCCCGACGTCGAGACCATGTATCCGGACGGCCCGGCGGTCACGGTCCGCGCCGGTCCGCTCGGCGACGAGCTCGACGGCGCCGCCCGCCCCCGCCATTTCGACGGCGTCGCGACGGTGGTCGCCCGCCTGTTCGAGCAGGTGCAGCCCGATGTCGCCCTGTTCGGCGAGAAGGACTATCAGCAGCTCCTCGTCATCCGCCAAATGGTTCGCGATTTGGCGCTGCCCGTCGAAATCGTCGGCGTGCCGACCCAGCGCGACGCGGACGGCCTCGCGCTGTCCTCGCGCAACCTCTATCTTTCCGATGAAGAGCGCCGCGACGCGCGCTCACTGCCCCGAGCGCTCGGTGAGGCGGCGGCGGCGATCGCGCAGGGCGCTGGCATCGCCGACGCGCTGGGCAAGGCGCGCGATGCACTTTCCAGGGCCGGCTTCGATCCGATCGATTATGTCGAGCTGCGCGACGCCGGGACTCTGGCGCCGCACCCTCCGCCAGGCGCGCCCAGCCGGATCCTCGCTGCGGCGTGGATGGGGACTACCCGGCTCATCGACAATCTGCCCGTTCGCGCACGCTGAAGGCCCAACGCCCGTCGATCGGCGCTGCGGCGGTCAGCTCTTTTTCGCCGACGGATCGGCAGAGATGCGGGCGATGGTGTCAGCCAGCCAGGCCTTTTGGCGGGCATGCTGCTTCATGGAGAACTTCACGGGCCGAAGGTCACGGTCGAGGATCGCTGCCTTTTTCTTTCCCACCTTCCGCTTGGGCCTGGGCTTGGGCTTGGGTTTCGGCGGCTGTTTCGCGGGCGCGACGTCGGTGCGCAGGGCCATGAACTGGTCGAGAGCGCCATTGATCTGGAATATGTTGATCTGTTTCGAGTTTTTCAGGGAAAGATAGATTTGCGTCAGCTTTTCCCGATAGTCTTGGCCGGCGACATCGGGAATGTCCAAATCGGCATTGCGGACGACATCGGTCAGAAAGTTGATCGTCTCGTCGGCCTCGACATAGCCGTCATCGTCCATCTCCTCGATCAGAACCGCGCTGGCAACGGTGACAAAATAAGCCCATTCGTCCTGCGCCTCCTTGTTCATCGGACCCTGCGGAGGCTTGATCCTGGCGGCAATGTCTACCGCCTTCATCGGACCCGATTTGAGCAGATCGATGACCTGCTGGAGGGGCCCTCGGACAAAGCCGATGGCGGTGTTGATCGGGGCCGGTCCCACCCAGAGGTTTCCGACATGATTGTGGACCAAATGCCAGGCGGCGACGCGCGCGGCGAGTTGGGACGCATTTCCTACCCCCGCATTGTGCCGGTCGAGGAACGCCTTAACCTCCTCGTCCTTCGCCGGCGACGCCTCGATCGCCTCGCCCAGCGTGCTGGACGAGATCACATGCCGCCTCGCTCCGCCGCCAAAGTCCTTGCCATATGCCAGCTGGTTCGGCTCGCCCTTGAAAGCGGGGCGCTTGCCGAGCGTCTTCGGGCCTGGCGCGTTGATGTTCATTTTCTGGTAGGTAAGATTCTGGTCCGCGGTCCATTTGACGAGAGCCGGAAGGTTCTCGAATTCGGTTGTCTTGGGCTCCTTACAAAGGTCTGAGATTAGCTGATGGCCCTTGACGCTGAGCTCGAGGGAATGCGCCTTGAGTGCCGACTTGATCATCGTCAGGATTTCGCGAACACGCCCCATGCGATTGTGGCTGAAGAGCGGGACATCGTAGACCTCGGAGCCCACTTTCAGCACACGCTGAATGAGCGAGCTGCCCGTCGACGGGGCACGAAGGCTGGCGGCGGGTCCGACAAACGCCGTCGCTCGTGCTCCCATGTGATCCGCTTCCGATTCCAGGACTGGTTCGTCGTTGACGGGCCGGGACCCCAAGTGGAGCGTCGGCTTTACCTTCCCCTGCTTCTGCTGGACGACGTGCCACGCTTCGTGCGGCAGATGC
>JAXDPC010000324.1:0-4079 GCA_034668525.1 Sphingomonadales bacterium | reverse complement strand
GCCGAGGAGGAAGTCGTCGCCGCCGCCGCCGGAGAGGGCGTCGGTGCCGGCATTGCCGACGAGCCGGTTGGCCGCGTCGTTGCCGGTGATCCTGTCGTTGCCGGCGCCGCCGGTGGCGTCCTCGATGGTGACGCCGTCGGCGATGGTGAAGCCTCCGAAGACGCCATAGGCATAGGAGACCCGGCCGCCGCCGCCTTCCTCATATTGCAGCGTCGCGGGACGAAGGTCGATGGTCGCGTCGCGGGCGCCGTCGTAGCGGATCTCGTCGGTGCCGCCGCCGTCCCAGATCGCGGCGTGGAAGTTGCCGAGCGCGTTCTCGTCCTTGATCGTGTAGACGTCGTCGCCCGTCGCCCACTCCTCGTTGACGCCATATTTGTCCTGGATGACCGCGATGTCGAGCGGGCTCAGGGTGCCGACCCAGCCGAAATGGTCGACTTCGGCGCCGGTGAGGCCGCCGTCGCGCGAGGTGCCGTAAGGCGAGGTCTGCCAGCCGGCATTGTAGGACATGACGGTGAAGACCTGCTGGCTGAGGCCGAAGTCTCCGAGGCCGCCGCCGATGCCGCCGGTGCCGCCGCCGCCGCCGCGCATCACGCTCGAGTGGCCGCCATCGTCGTGCGGATGGGCCATGCCCATGCCGTGGCCGAGCTCGTGGAGCAGGGTGGGGAAGTAGAAGCCGCCCTGCTGCAGCCCTTCCTGGCTCCAGCGCACGTCGCCGCTGTTGAACTCGGCCTGGCCTTCGTTGAGCTCGTTGGGCGCGCTCATCCGGCCGAGGAGGGACGCACCCGCGCCCGGCGTGCCGTTATAGGTGATGATCTTGAAGTCGGCTTCGGCGCGGTTGTCGACCTCGACGAAGATCACGTCGGCAACCTGCTCGTAGAGGTTGAGGGCGGTGAAGAAGGCGTCCTTCTCCCAGCCCTGCAGGCCCTTGGCGACCATGGTCGAGGTGAGGCCCGGATTGGTCGGGTCCTCGGCGACGAAGACGTCGCCCGCCCTGGCGAAATAGACGGTGATGACGTTCTTGTCCTGGATGCCGAAGGAGTTGCTCGCCGCGATCTCCGGATTGCCGGTGATGCGCGGCCCTTCCTCGCCGTCCGGGTTGCGCGAGGTGCGGTCGACCTGCGTGCCCCAGTCGATCGAGTGGAGCGGGCTGTCTATGTCGTAATAAGCTGTGTAACCGCCGGGCCGGCCGGTGACATCCTTCACGAACAGCTCATAGTCGCCGATCCCGTCGCCGGTGGTCCCGTTAGTCCCGTCCTGATCGAAAGCGCGGGCGTTGATGTAATAGGTGCCGCTCTGCTTCGCCACGAACGTGAGGAGAGCATCGAGGCCCTGCGGCGTATTCGATCCGCCGCCGTCGGCCGACTGCAGCAGCTTGCCGGTCGAATCGTAGATCTCGACGAAGGAATCGGGAAGTGGGACGCCGCTCGGGCCGCCGACCACCAGATATTGCGCTATGTCGTAAGTATGTCCGGCGACGAGCTCGACCTTGTAGAAATCCTGGTCCCCGATCGTGTCGATCGTCGCGACGACGTGCGCGCCGTTGACGGTGTCGGTCCGGGTGGTTGGGACGTCGCCGGGGGCCGCATCGGTGGTGACGAGGAGCGCCGGCGCCAGCGGCGGCACGACGAGGAGATTGCCCAGGATGCCGGGGCCGAACTGGGTGGACGATTTCGATTGCGTCTGCGCCGGGGTCTCGCGTTCGCCGGAGCCGACCGGCATCGAATCACCGGTCTCGCTGTAGGACATCCAAGCCATTGTGTCTCTCCCTCGGAATATTGTCGCGGTTCAATTCGTAAGTATCGATCCGATCTACTTCTCCCCATGACCTCCGACCGCTGTGTTAAGCAGCGATTTACACTATAAATTGGGGATTTACAGAAGTATGAGCGGAAGCAATACTTGAAGCGCGCAAACCAATGTTCCGGAGATTGGTTCCGTCGGCGTCCCAAATATGGACCGATGCTGCGGCTGGGGGTCGGCGTGACAGGCCAGGGGGGCTTTGCTAAACGGGCGGCCTGCCCGGGCATCCCGCCCGCAAGGGGTCAGATGGTGGAACCCGCCCGCTTCGTCCGCAAGCCGATCGGCCGATGACGGCGCGCATCCTCCTCGTCGAGGACGATCCGGCCCTGCTGTCGATCCTCAGCGCGGCGATCGGCTTCGGCGGCTTCACCAGCGATTCGGTGAAGACCGGGCTCGAGGCGCTGAAGGCGTTCGAGCGCGGCGGCTTCGACGCGGTGCTGATGGACCTCGGCCTGCCCGACATGGACGGCGGCGAGGTGCTGACCGCCTTGCGCGGCACCTCGGACATACCGATCATCGTCGTCTCCGGCCGCGGCACCGAGCGCGACAAGATCCAGGCGCTCGATCTCGGCGCCGACGATTATATCGCCAAGCCGTTCCTGCCCGGCGAGCTGCTGGCGCGGCTGCGCGCCGCCTTGCGGCGGCATCGGCGCTCCCGCGGCGGCGGCGGCGACGGGGAAGGGGGCGCCTCGCCCGATGCCGAGCGCCTGCCGGTCCGGCTCGGGTCGGTGACGCTCGACCCGCTCCGCCGCTCGGCCGAATCCGGCGGCCAGGAGGTGATCCTGAACGAGACCGAATATAAGGTGATGGCGCTGCTCGCCCGCGAGCGCGGCAGCATCGTCGGCCGGCAGGAGGTGCTGGAGACGCTGTACGGCGAGGCGCCGCCGCGCGAGACGCGGATCGTCGACGTCTACATCTCGAACATCAGGAAGAAGCTGGCGGGCCTGGCGGGCGGCGAGGATCTGATCGCCACCTATCGCGGCCGCGGCTGGATGATCCGCCGCACCTAGGAAAACAGGGACAGCATACATTTTCCCTACTGCCGCGCGGTCTCGGCTGCTTGCCGGGAAAATGTATACTGTCCCCACCGAGTTCGGGGCCGGCCTCGGTTACGCGAAGCCGGCCCCGCCCTCGTTACGCGACGCGAGGGGTCGGCACCGGTGGAATACTCGTCCACATCCGACATCCGCGCTTATGCCCGATTCGCGTTGAGGCGAGGCTGAATGAGACTTGCAGCACCTGTTAAGCCACTGAAAGCATTCGTTCAGCTGCGCGGGGGCGGGGGCCGCGTCATGCTCCGCGATCCGCTCGTCGCCGTCATAGCGGTAGAAGCTCCATATGCTGGTGCCGTAGCGCGCGAGGCGTCCCGCAGGGTCGTAGGTCAAAGTCGAATTGAGGTCCCCGACGTGCCCACCATCCGGTTCTCGACCTCGCAGGCGCAGGTCCTCGCCCCATCCCACGTGAAATCCCGTTGGCGTCGCGGGTGAAGGAGGTCGAGTCGAACTTAAGGAGAACGTTTGAAACCCTACATACAAGCCCGGAGAAAAATTTTTTCGTATATGGTTCGTCAACTTCCGCGGGGGCTTGCCGCAGGGCGCGGCGCCCGCGGCGCGCGCGGGGCGAAGGCGTCGCCGAAGAAGCTGCCGCGGTACCAGAGCGGCGCCTCGGGGGAATCGGCGATCTCGCGGGCGATCAGCCAGTTCAGCTCGGCGAAGCGGGCGCCGGCGCGCCAGTCGAAGGGCTGGGCGAGGTCGTCGCTCGGCCTATGGTAGCGCTCAGCGAGGAAGCGCCTGAACTCCCGCTCGCCCTCGCCGGCGAAGCCCGTCATCAGGAACACCGAGGGGATGCCCTCGCGCACGAAATTATAATGGTCGGAGCGGGCGAACAGGCCCTCCTCCGGCAGCGGGTCCGGCGTCAGCCGGACGTTCATCCGCGCCGCCGCCCGCTCCACGATCGGGCCGAGCGTCGAATGTTCGGCGCCGAAAGCGATGACGTCGCTGAAATCGTAGCTGAGCACCGGCATGTCGAGATTGACGACGCCGACGATGCGGCCGCCGACGACCGGGTTGCGCGCCAGATATTGCGCGCCGAGCAGGCCCTTCTCCTCGGCCGTCACCGCCGCGAAGACGATCGAGCGGCGGGGCCGGTTGCCGGGACGGCTCATCTGCCGCGCCACCTCGATCAAGGTGGCGACGCCGGTGGCATTGTCCATCGCGCCGTTGCGGATGCGGTCGCCCTCTCCGCCTTCGCGCACGCCGAGGCCGTCGAGATGGGCCATG
>JAXDPC010000323.1:0-9785 GCA_034668525.1 Sphingomonadales bacterium | reverse complement strand
CGGGCCTTGAGCTCTGCGAACACCTCTTCGGCGGGGATGGACGGCCTCGGATCGGCGAGCGACTCGCGGATCATCCGCACGAATTCCGGATCGAGCGACCCCGCGGCGCGGGCCTCCGCTTCGTCTTCCTTTTTGCGCGCGCGTGCGGTCATTCGAAGCGCCTCCGGTCGGAGACGAACATAGGCCGCGGCCGGGGCGGCACAAGCGAGGGCGCGAGGGGCCGGCCCGCCGGCCTGCTAGACCGGCGCGCCGCATGGGGCGCGGCGAGGGAGCGGGAATATGGGGGAGGCGTTCGGGATCGAAGGGGAGGCGCGAGCCCAGGCGCTGGCGCTGGCGGCGCGGACGGAGCTGCCGCTGGTCGCGCGCAGCCTGACGGCGGCCGAGGTGGCCCGGATCGACGGGCGGGCGAGCGCGGTGATGCTCGGCATCTTCGGCGTCTTCGCGCTGCCCCTGCTCGCGATCGCCGCTTTCTCCGGCCTCACCGCCGGCCAGCTCGCAATCACCGCCGCGGCCGTCGCTCTGTTTGCGGCGATCCTGTGGCTCCTCGGCCGCCGCCGCGCCCACGCCCGCCGTTTCTATGTGGACCCGCAGGTCGAGCTCGAGATCGGCCCCGAAGCGATGATTCTCCGCCGCCCCGACCGCGTCGAGACGCTAACCTATGCTGACGCCCGCATCGCCTGGAAGACCGCCACGCCGCGCGGCGTGCCTTACTTCCTCGGCCTGTCGCTGGAGACTCCGAACGGCCCGCTGCCGCTCGACGATCTGTGGTTCAGGCCGGGGCGGACGGCGGCGGCGGCGGTGGCGGGGAGGATGGAAGGGGTGCGCGGCAAAGTGGTACTTTGACGCGGGGGGGGCGGCTCGTCCGCCTAAGCTTCAGCGAAGGCGGAAGGCGTTTATCGCGGCGCTGCGGATGGGAATGACTGACGCGGCCGGGGTAGCTACCGTTGGGCGCTTACCTCCCAGACGCTAAGCGGCAGCCGTCGTAGATGACACGTCACGCATGTCGTAGACGTTGAAGCGAAGACCGGGTGAGCCGAAAAGCCGCAGAAAGTCTCTCACGTCATACGTTGCGACGTGAACAGCCGGCGAGATGTCACACTCTCTGCTAATTCTGTCCGCTAGGTCGAGCAACGCGGCATCCGCGATGTCAATGTGGTGTTTTTGCGTGTAATCGTGCGCCGTCTGCACCGGCTCGAGCGCGTCACCTACGAGTATCACGTTTCCCGGCGTCAACACCCAATTCATCATGTATATGGCGAGATCACGCCGTTTCTCGCGGCCCACGAGGAAGTTCCAAGCCTCAATGAGGTTTCCATGTGTAACCGCCCACCGGTACTCGCCCATGTCCAGAACCGCAATCGTGTGCTCGTGCCAGCCATCTCGCGGATTAGCAAACGCAATGAGTACGCCCGTGTCTAAAAAAGCGATCTCTCTTGGCAGATCGTAGACCCGTTGGGAAACTGACCAAACGGGCATTTAGTCTTCCAGCTCGATGCCAGCTTGAGTCATCACTTCCAGCACGAGATTATCTATCGCTTCCGCAATGTCCAGTTTATGTTGTCCAGGCTCCGCAATGGTGGCACTTCTCGCCAAACCGCCCAAGCGGTCCATCAAAGCATCGTCCTCTAGGATTCGCAAGAGAACGGGAATGCGCTGGAGGTGCTGAGGTTCAAACTTTTGGAAATTTCCTCTGAACTGGGGAGTGACTCGTCGCATAAGGTTAGTGACGGCCCTGCTATTGAGATAGCCGAGCAAGGGAAACAATTGCTCCTCCGTCTCGGGGCTAACTGCCGTACCACCGACCATAAATACCTCACCCAGAGGATCCGCCGCGAAAGCGGTCTCGGGTGCAAGGTCCCGTATCAGCAATTTTGGCCGCCGTAGCCAATCTTCGTCGCGCCTTCGCACGAGTTCGTACCAGCGCAACCCAGTCTCGGCTATGCTCGTGCGGTTCGCAAGGATATCTCTATAGGCGAGCAAATAGCGGTGCGTCTGCGGATACCGTGTCTCCATCTCTGCCTCAGAGATCACTGTTCCATTCACATATGGGTAGATCAGGTACTTGTCATACTCAACGATCTCATATTTACGAACTTCTGCGCCATACACCACCGGCTGAAGAAGCCCGCGCTCTAGCACTGCCGAGTCGCCAAATCCGTTCGAAACCTCAGCGCTGTATTGCTCGTCTTCGGATACTATCTTAAGAAGAAAGACGTCGTTAGCACCTGTCCTGATCCCTTGAAAAATCCCCGCCACCGCATCTAACGTTACGGATTTATCAGAGAGCCTAATTTGAGCATTCTTTTCCGAAGCGGAAAGCAGTACCCAAGGACCGCTACCGCGGGGATGCTGAGCTAGATAAACTCTAATATTCTTGTCGTCAGGGCGAGCTGCCTGTTCCGCTTCAATGAGATGCGCAGCCACAAACTGATCTGGCAAACTTTTAACCTCGATCACCTTAACATGAGTTTGCGGTGGCGTGAGTAGTGGCTGGTAAGCCGCGATCAGGCAGCCTATGTAGGCGCTGGTTCCCTGGAAAACTTCGTTCGAGCCAAAGTCCACAATCGCTTCGATGTTCATATACTTGGTAATCATTGACCGAATTGCGGCACCGTTATGATTTCTGAAAATCCTATTCGGGAGCACCATCCCAAATGCCCCTGATGACTCAGTTATTCTGATCGCTTGTTCAACAAACAGATAAGAGTAGTCGTACCGGCCTCTAGCCGTAGAAAACTTAGCCTCTAGCTCCTCTCGGTGGCTCACCCGAGATGTAGCGAGAAATGGAGGATTGCCTAATGCAATGTCATATCGGCGAGGTAGCTCGCCCCATGTCTCCTCCCGAAGCCCATCTCCTTGAACAATCACTTTAGATAGGTTAGGTAGTGGCAGGGGGTCCGGCTCTTCTGTTAACCTGTTCCAGAGATTTAAGCGAGCTACGGTTACGGCCTTTTCGTCGATATCGACACCGTTTATGTAGCCTCCTTCAACGATTTCACGACCCCAGTTTTTTGTTGGTTCGGTGCGCTTGAGGCGCTGAAGCAGCACGTCTAGTGCGGCTACCAAGAAGGACCCCGATCCACACGCGAAGTCGATTATACGCGGGATGGCGTCCGCGTCGCTTCTTCTGAAAAACTCCTCGATCGATCTGCGCGATAGGTACTTAGTCAAATACTCTGGCGTGTAGTATACACCGCCGGCCCGACGAACACTGATTCTGTTCACGTCGCGGTAGAACTCTCGAAAGAGGTCCTGCTGGGGAGCAGGTGGGGCTGGGTGCAGGATCGTCGATAGATATTTCTCGTAGGCCATGCCGAGCACGTCGGAGTCGATCCATGAGAAGTTGTAGCGTCTACTCGGCCCTGGCAACCTCCGGGGCGTGTATAGATCTCGAATTATGCCAACGACCACGTACTCGGGGATCGCAGCGAGGTCGATTGCATCGAACAGTTCGCTCCCAATATACTCCTTGGCTTCGGCGAAGGTCGCTGCGAGAGTCTCATGGCGCAACCTGTCGTCAGGTCCTGTTGACGCGCTAAGAGGCGTCACCGCTGGCGCGAGATTCCTGTCCTCGATTGTGCGGAGGACGAAGAGCTTAGCAAACAGGACCTGAAGCTGCTCATCGACACCGCTGGAGCTTTTGGCGGCCTTCAGTGCTTCGTCACGCCAGGCATCGAGGCGCTCTACCAGTTCGTCGTCAACCGGCTGTAGCAGACTTGGGACTGGATAGCGCTCCAACGCGATTCGGTCGGGCTCGCCATCCGTCAGGTTTTGGGGCTGGAACGCCTCAAGGGTGGATCGCTGCTCTTCAAGCGAGTGCCACGCGATGGTTGGCAAGGAAAACCAGCGGTCTTGCACAGTCCAGTGTGAGTTGAAGGCGGTGAGACCCCGTTCGTCTGCCAAAATGCCCCATCGGACTGCGGCATGATAACCGTAGAGGGCTGCGCCCTCGAGCGGATCGACTCCGTTTCGTGCGGTTGGAGAAGCAAAGAGCGCGGCCGGCTGTACGCCCAAATAGCTGCGGCCGACATCAAGCTTGGTCTGCCCGACGGCAATACTCCGCTGTCTTACCTCGTCTCGATCCCAGCCAAATGCGCCAGCAAGATCTCGCGGAGGCACGTTCTCGCCTCCCGCTACTCGCGTGCCGATACGTGCGAGACTGGTCACCAAGTCCGGTGCTGAGAAGGGCACTATGCTACTTTCGTTTGGTGATGTGGGACATTAGCAGGAGGCGCTGTGAAAGGCGAACCTGATTTGTTCTGGCTGCCAAGCTTATCGTCAGAGGAGGAATCTATCTCGTAGAATTCTCCTGATCGCCTCCGGCCGGGACGGTTTGGGCTCGGGCTGCTTGGCAATCCACGCATCGAGCGCCTGCTCCTCGTTAGGATAAAGTCGAAGACCGATGGTCGCGCCTATTCCCGTCGGCGGACGACCCATCTTCTTTTTTGGCTTGTCGGCTATTGCGCCCACCTATACATTCTGCTAGCGATAAGTCGAACCGGAGCAAGGCTGGCACCTTGCCCCGGCTCTGACCCCCTCACGCCTTTCCCGGAAAGGAGGCGAAGGATGGCTGGCGCCTACACTAACCCAAGGATCGGGGAAGGGCAAAGCGGGTCCTTCGACAGGCTCAGGACGAACGGGGAGGTTTCCCGGCGCGCGGTGCTAGGCGCGGCCGTCGCTATTCCTTTCCTCCCCCTCGATGGGGGATGCGCCGGTGCGAACGTCCCCCGGACGTTCGCAGCCATCTCCGGGGGAGATGGCGACCGGCGCATGGCGGGGGTGGACTCCGACGTAGGGCCCGGCGTCTCGGGTGCATCACCAGGCTCGACCTCCACCCCCACCCTACCCTCCCCCATCAGGGGGGAGGGGAACTGGCGGCTAGCCCTGTCGGCGTACCGTTCGGCCGAGGCGGCGGTGGAGGAGGCTGGGCGGGTCTGCGCGGCGGCTTCGCGGGCGGAGATCGGGGCGGCGGAGGATGCTTTCGGGGATCGGCTCGAGGAGCTCTACGATTCGCTGCGGCGGTTGCTGGCCGTGCCGGCGCCGGACCTTGGGGCGTTTCTCCTCAAGGTCGACGCCGCGTTCGAGCACGAGATCGGGACGCTGGCGGAGACCGGCCCGTGCGTCGCGGCGATACGGGAGGATGTGGCGCGTATAATGCCGGCCGTCACGAACTGAATTCGTGACGTCAGTCCTGTCGACCTTCGGCCGCAGGCTGGCCGGGCACTTCGCCGTCTCCGTTCGCTGCTCAGGATCGCCGCGCGATCCTTGCGCTGCTCACGGGCGGCTCGGCCGAGCATGAGATCGGGACGCTGGCGGGTGGCGAGCCGTGCGTCGCGGCGATCCGCGGGGATGTGCGGCATCTGAGGGGACGGTCAGCGGGGTGACTGTCCCTGCATTTCCTCTCCCGAAGCGGGAGAGGCCTTCTGGCGCGCGTCCGCCGCGGCGGCCTCGGCTTCGCGCCGCCGCTCATAATCGCTGCGCGCCTCGGCTTCCCACGCGATCTGGGCTTCGGCGGCGCGGGCAAAGCGCGCCTCTTCCTCGCGGCGACGCTCCCGATCGCCGAGCCTTTCGCCGCCGGGCGGGCCCGTCAGCGGCTCGGTGGCGTAGCCGTCATGCTCGACCAGCAGCTGGCGCGGCGGATATTCCGGGCGGGGCGGCTCGCCGCAGCGCTCCCAATGGATGCGGCGCACGGTGTCGAGGACCCGCGAGATGTCGGTCTCGGCCATGATCAGCAGGTCGTGATCTCCGCGGCGCAGCCCTTCGAGCGCGGCGACCGCGTCGCCGGTCGCGAGTTCGAGCGCGACTTCCGCGAAGGTGAGCTGGCGCAGATAGAAATCGGCCTCGGCGACGCGCCCCGCGAGCCGGCAGCGGCGCTCGGCGGCGAGCTTGGCGACATAGGTGCGCAGGATCGCACGTCCCATATCCAGCGCGGTCGGGTCCGGACGGGCGGCCTGCGCAGGGGGGCGTCCGGGGCCCCTTCGCCGAGGCTCGGGGGACTCGCGGCGCGTCTCCGCGCCGGCCCAGGCCGGCTCGGGCGGGCGCCAGCGCTCCTTGTCGGCGGCAACGGTGCGGACCGCCTCGGCGATCCTTCGGCTGCGCTCGTCCTTCGAGATCGCGATCGCCTCGTCCATCGCCGCGACGAAGCCCTCGCAGCCCTCGGCTCGGACGAGCTGGGTGATTCCGAACTCGGACTTGCCGAGGGCGCGGCAGGCAGCCTTGACCGAGCCGGTCAGCGACAGCAGGGCGATGAAGGCCCGCTGCAACTCCGCATCCCAGCCGTCGGCGCGCTTCGCCTTGCGCGGGACGGGGTCGAAATCGAGCAGGGCGCCGAAGGCGGCGAACGGGTCCTCGCCGCCGACGCCCTCCGCGCGGCAGCGGTCGCAGATGACGGGAATCGGTTGCATCGAATCGCTCCCTTCTTCGCAAGGAGCAGAACATCAATAGAACGAAACCCTACATTGCAAGGGGGACACTTGGGGGACAGTCCGTCTCGCCGTCCCCCGTCCTGCGCCGGAGGGGACAGTCAGCGGGACTGTCCCTGCGCCTTCAGCCGCTCCAGCTCCCGCACGAAGGCGAGGCGGAGCCGGGCCGCTTCCTCCTCGGGCAGCCATCCGGCCATTTGCGGGAACAATTTCTCCCACATGGCGAGGTCGCGCTCGCTCCACGGGAGCGCGGCGGCGGCGCGGGCCTCGGCGAGGATCTTCGTCAGCCGGGCGCGGGCTTCGGCGGGGAAGTCCATCGCCGCCCGGCGCGGCGGCGCCGGCGCGCCGGCGAACAGGTCGCCCTGGGGCGCGGCGCGGCCGGAAGGATCAGTCGGGTCCATCGTCATTCCCGCCGGCGTCCGGCTCGAGCCCCAGCGCCTCGCGCGTAAGGCTGTGATTCAGCGCCTCCCGAAGGACAAGGTCGGCCTCGTCGAACCGGTGGATAAGCTCGCTGATCCTCCCCGCGATATCCCGGAACTCCTTGATCAGGGCATGATCGACCGGCCGCCCCGCCCGCGCGGCCAGCCAGCGCGGCAGCACCCGGTAGCCGCTGACCGCGAAGCCCCACACGGCGGCGGGAATTCCGGTCGCCGCTCCGGAACCGTCCTCGCACAGGACGAGCGCGCCTGCGTCCCAGTCGCCCGGCGCGATCTTCGCGAGCAGGCCGTTCGGGCTCGTCCGGAAGCGGGCCAGCGCCGGCGTCAGATAGGCAGGGTCCGGCGCGCGGGCGAAGGTCTCGACCTCGCGGATCGCCGCCCCGATCCCCGCCGCCGCCTCGAACAGCCCGCGGTCGGCCGGGAACGGGACGTGCGGGAACACATCCTCCAGATCCTCGGCGAAGCGCAAGGTGTAGGAGCTGGCGGAGAGCAAAGCGAGGATCGCGTCGAAGACCGCTTGCGGCGCGACCGGCGCCCCATAAGCGAGCGTGAGATTGTCGATCAGCGCGGCCGGGACGTTCAGCGGCCCGTGGCCCGGCCGCCGGTCGTAAAGCGGAAAGGCGTAGCCGCCATAGCTGCCGCGGAAGGAGTGATAGTCGGGCATCTGCCCGTGGCACCAGGCCGCGGGCCCCGCCCCCGTCCCTTTCCTGAGCACATAAAGCGCGACATTCTCCCGCCTGAACGCATCGAACAGGAACGGCCGGAGGCTGTAATTGTAGCGGGGATGCGAATAGTGAACGCGGCGGTCCAGAGGCCTGTAGACGACGTGCGTGAACAGGTTTTCGTCGACCGGATTGCTTCGCGCGCGGGCCGCCGCGGCACTCGAGGGGAAGCCGCCGATTTTCGCCGCTTCCTCGTCCGGCGCCTGCCGGAACTCTTGGATCTTCGTCCTGAGCTCGGCGGCCGAGAGCCCATAAACGAGGTGATCGCGCTTCGATTGAATTCCGAGACCATGCGCGTTGAAGCAGTCCTTGATCGACGGCCACCGCACCGCGCCGAACGGCTCCGGGCGCAAATCGTCCAACGGGCCGCGATCCAGGCGCACCCCGCCCGGCCTGGAGCCGGCCGCCGCGCCCTGCTCGAGCCATTCCAGCTTCGATCCCCGCGCGTACGATCCCTGCTCCCAGCTGTCGATATAATCGACCGAAGCCGGCGCGCCTTTCTCCTTGGTGCCGTCCGCGATCGCCAGGGTGATCGCGGTGCCGACCTGGATGTTGAAGACGCCGGCATCGCCTTTCACTCCTGCCCTCGATCCCATGCGCAGGTCGCCGCGCAGATCGATGATCTCGATCCGGTCGAACCGTTCGCGCAGCATCTTGCGCAATCCGGAATAAGGGCGCCCGGCGAGGAAGGTCCGGTTGGTGATGAAGGCGATCACCCCTTTGTTGGGCGCGCCTTCCGCCTCGAACAGCTTCCAGATCGCCCAGCGCCAGAAGGCGATCGAGAATTCGGGAAAGGTATTGAGCTCGCCGCCCCAGCCGGCCTCCCGCACCGGCTCCTTCAGATCCTCCCACAAACGCTCGACGAACGCGCCGACCAGGTCGCGGGAATTGACCCCTTCGAAGCGCCGGTAAGGCGGGTTGCCGATGATGGCGAGAATGGGCTGCTCGCGCTTGATCCGGTCCGCGCCCCTGCGTTCGCTGCGGATCGGCCCGGCCGTGTAGCCGAGCTTTCCCATCGGCGCGGACGCCCCCGGCTCCGCCAGCGTGTCGGCAAGGTAGATGCCGAGGCGCGGCAGCGGCGGCGGCGGCGGCTGCCCCTCTCGCCGCTGTTCGGCCAGCGCATGGTGGAGGCGATAATGGGCCACCGCGTAGGGGCCGATCAGCAGCTCGAAGCCGAACATGCGGGTCGCGAGCTGGCGCAAGGCGGGCGCCGCCGCGCCCGGGCCGGCCGCGGCCACGGCGGCGTCGCGCACGCGCTCGGCGATGCCGAGCAGGAAGGTGCCGGTGCCCACGGCCGGGTCGAGGATGGTCACCCGCTCGTCGCCCAGGCCGTCGAGGCCGAGATTCCGGCGCAGCGCGCGGTCCAGCGCGCCGACCATGTAGCGCACGACCTGGACCGGCGTGTAATAGACGCCGTAGCGCTGCTTGGCGTCCGCATCGAAGATGCTGAGAAAGTCTTCGTAGAAATACAGGATCGGATCGTGCCCGCCGGGCTTTCGGGCGAGGATCGCCGGATCGAAGCCGTTGACCGTGTCGAACAGGATATCGAGGCCGAGCTCGATCTGCTGGAAGATCTCCGGCTCGCCCAGCACCCTGAGGGCGGTCCTCATCAGCGGATGCTCGTCGGGCATGTGCCGCCAGGCATTCCTGTCGACGGGCCCGTCGGCGGCCTCGCGCACCAGCAGCAGGCCGAACGCGAGCGTCTGGGCGAAAGCGGCCGAGAACAGGGTGTCGAACTCCCCCCGGTAGCCGCCGGCCTCGGGATGGGCGTAGAGCACGTCGCGAAACTCGTCGCGGACATCCTGGAGCGGTCGTCCCGACTCCTTGGCGAGCGACAATTGGTCGAGCCGTTCGAGCACGCTGGCGCGGACCAGCCGCGCGGCGTGCGCGAGATGATGCGCGAGCTGCGCGGCGTTCGATGGCGATGGCGGCTCGGCGACGGCCAGCTGACCGAGCATCTCCAGCAGAAGATGCGGGGGCGGGGCGGCGGCGATCAGCGCCGCGGCCTTGGCATCGCTCGTCTCGGGATCCAGGGCACGGTCCGGGACGATGCCGGCTTCGAGCACGAGCTGGTCGCGACGATAGAGCCGCATGCCGTGGAAGTTGGCGAGCGCCCAGATGGGAAGCTCTCGAAAGCGTTCGAACTGTCGTTTGTCATGGGCGTCACGCCACCGGCCCGGCTCCAGCGTCTTCCCGGGCGCCTT
>JAXDPC010000322.1:0-13284 GCA_034668525.1 Sphingomonadales bacterium | reverse complement strand
TCGCGAGGCTGGCCCGGCGCCGCGTCGCCGAATCCTGGCTCCGAAGCCTCGATCCCGGCGACCTCCGCACCGGACTGGCCGCGATCGCCGAGGCGCACGGGCTGAGCCTGCCGGACCCCGGCAAATCACCCGCCGCGCCCCGCCACCGCCGCGCGGCCTCCCATTCGTCCGACCTGGTCCCGGCCGTCGCCCTCGTCGAGGCGATTGCACCGGAAGCGCTGCGTTCGGACCTGGCCCCGCACGCCCGTCTGCTGCTGCTGGTCGGGCTGGTCGCCGAGCGCCGGCCGGCGATGCTCGCGGTTCGAACCGCGGCGCTGGCTTTCGCCGCGGTCGCGGCGGGCGACCTTGCCGCTCCCGAGGAGCCGGCGGATCGGCCGCAGCCACGAGTCCGCGCTTTATCCGATGCCGATTCCGATCCCGCTTCCGCCCCTGCGCCCCGGCGCAACCAGGCCGCCGCCGTGGATCCGGAAGCGTTCCGAACGCCGCCTCCGGCGGTCGTTTCCCCACCGGTCGAGAAGGCGGCACCTCACGGGCGCGCCGAGGCGCCACCGCGCCGACCGGCCGGCGCCGTTCCCGAGGCGCGGCGCGCGCGACCGGCCGCCGCGCGTTCGATCGAAGCGGCCTTTCCAGCCCCCGCTATCCGGTCCGATCATGGCGGCCTACTCTTCCTGCTCAACGCCTTCCTCGCCCTCGGAATCTATGGCGATTTCAGCGAGCCGCGGCGATCGCTGCCGGGGCTCTCCCCCTTCGGCATGCTGCGGCTGCTCGGCCGCGCCTGGTTCGGCGCGCCGTTCGTCGGAGACCCTCTCCACGGTCTGCTCGCACGCCTCGCCGGAGGGCGCGGCGCCGACGCGGCGCGCGATTTCGAGACCGGCAGCTGGTCCGTGCCGCGGGCGTGGCTGCTCCCCTGGCCGGACGCGGGTCCGGCTCTCGTCGCGGGTAGCAAGCGGCGGCCGATGCTCTGGCACCCTGCCGGCTTCCCCCTCGCGGAACTCGACGGCGGCAATCCCGGCGCGGCGGTACGCAGCGCTCGGCTTTTGGGTCTGCGGGGCCGGCCGCGCCCGGCCCGGCTCGCCGCATTGCCGGCCCGGCCACGCGCCCGCTGGCTCGCCTGCCTGCGCCTCTATCTCGAGGCACGGCTCGCAGAGGCGCTGGACTGTCCCGGCGGGATCGAGGCGGTGACCCTGCTCTGTCTTCATCCGGCCCGCATCACGGTCCAGGGCGAGCGAGTCGAGGCGCGATTCGCCTCGGACGATCATCCGCTCGCCATCCGGCTGGCGGGGCTCGACCGCGATCCCGGCTGGATTCCCGCGGCGCGGCACGACTTCCGGTACTTTTTCGAATGAAGCTGGAATCGCTTCTCGACCGCTTCGAGCGGAGTCCGGGCAACCATTTGCGGCTCGCCCTGCTGGGGGTCGCGCTTCGGATCGTCGACCTCGCCGACGATCCCCAAGCCCTGATCGAAGACCACCCCTTCCTGCTCGAGGCTCTGGCCCCCCTTCCGCAGCTCGCGGAGGAGCCGCTTCCGACCCATTGCGAGTGGCGGGACGCGCTGCGGGCCTGGCGGCGCGGCCACGACCAGCTTCCGCTCGCGCGGCTGGAGGCGGCGGGGGTGGCCGGCCTCGACATCGACATCCTGCTCACGCTCGGCTTCGCGGAGGAGGATGCGCGCCTCGCGGCATTGTTCGAAGCGGATGCGAAGCGGCTGACGCTCGGAGCGCTCGACGCGCTGTGGCGCGGCGCCGAGGACGAGTCGCGGGGCGAAACCGTTCGAGCGAGCCTGGCGAGGCTGTGCGATGTCGGCCTCGCACTCCTGCTCGATCACGAGAAGGTCCGGCTCGACTGGGAATATGCGGTGGCGGCGCCGCTCTGGGACGCGCTTTGCGGAATCCCCCGGCCGCCTGCGGGCATGAGCCTGACCCTCCCCGAGGCGCTGCCCGAGCCGGACGGATTCATCGCGCCGCGGCTCGACTTTCCCGAGGTGGACACCCTTGCCGCCATGCTGGGCGGGCCGGGCCGGCCCATCCTCTGCCTGCGCGGCCCGGCCCGCAACGGACGGCACAGGCTGGCCGGCTGCCTGCTGAAGATGCTCGGCCGGCCGCTGCTGACGATCGAGGAGGACCTGGTCGGCGACGGCTCGTCATGGCGCCTGGCCGGCGCCCTCGCCCTGGTCACCGCCGCCGGGCTCGCGGTCGAGGTCAGGCCCGGCCCGGGCGAGGACCGCCTCCTGCCCGCTTTGCCGCTGCAGGGCGTGCCCCTGATCGTGATCGCCGGTTTCAACGGAGGCATTCGAAGCGCCGACCGGCGCCCGCTCGTGACCGTCGCAGTGCCGATGCCGGAATGCGCGGCCCGGGCCGAGCTCTGGCGCCGGACCGGTCTCGACGCCGGCGAAGGGGGGTCGGAGGAGCTTGCCGCGGCATTCCGCCTGACCAGCGGCACGATCGTGCGCGCGGCGGAAGCGGCCGCTGCACAGGCGAAGCTTGCGGGCCGCGACCGGATCGGCCGCGCCGACGTGCAGGCCGCGATCCGCACCCTCCACGACGCCCGGCTCGAATCGGTGGCGAAAAGAATCGATCCCGGCGTCGATCCGCCCTTCATCGCGCTGGACGATCTCGCGCGCGAGGAGCTGGCGGCCCTCGCGGCCCGATGCCGCCATCGCGAAAGCCTGGCGGGCGGCGGCGGGCCCGGCGCGAGCGGCGCCGGGGGCGTGCGCGGACTGTTCGCCGGCCCCAGCGGCACCGGCAAGACGATGGCCGCCCATTGGCTCGCTCACGGCCTCGGCAAGGACCTGGTCCGGATCGACCTCGCCGCGTCGGTCAGCAAATATATCGGCGAGACCGAGAAGAATCTCGATCGCGCCTTCGCCGCCGCCGAGGAGGTCGACTGCATCCTGCTGCTCGACGAAGGCGATGCGCTGATGACCCGGCGCACCGACGTCGGCAGCGCCAACGACCGCTACGCGAATCTCGAGACCAACTTCCTGCTTCAGCGGATCGAATCCTATGAGGGGATATTGCTGATCACCAGCAACGCCCCGGAACGGATCGACGAAGCCTTCGCCCGGAGGATGGACGTCGTCGTCCAGTTCCGCCTCCCCGACGAGGGGCTGCGCTACGCGATCCTCGACCGCCTTCTCGGGCCGCACGCGGCGTCGGACGCTCTCATCCAGGAGATCGCCTGCCGCTGCCCGCTGAGCGGCGGCCAGCTGCGCAACCTCGCGCTGCACGCCCGGCTGCTGGCGCTGGACGCCGACGCGCCGCTGGGCGACCGGGCGGTGCGCGCGGCCCTGCTGCGCGAATATCGCAAGATCGATTCCCATTGCCCGCTCAAGCCGCATCTCGCGGCCGCGGTGTGAGATGGCGAGCCGGGCGCCCGCGCAAGCCGCACCGGCGCCCGCCCGCGCCGCCGAGCCGGGCAGCACCAATCGCGCCCAGACCGCGCGGAAGGCGGCAAAAACAGGCGCGCCGGGTGGAGCGAGTTCCGGCGTCGTCAACGTCGCATCGTCCCTTTTTGAACCCTCGCAAGCCATCGCCGAGGAGATTGAGAAGGCGGGCCCGAGGGGCCTCGATGTCCGGGTCATTGCGAAGGGCCTGACGGATGAAGGCCTCATCAAGGTCCGGCAGGATCGGGGCAAAAAAACGTTCGAATCGCTCCGGGTGGGGACGATGCCGCTCCTGAATCCGTGGACCCAGAAGCTGGGCGGAATGCACCTGAATTTCGAGATCGACAATTCCGCCATAAAGAATGGCTATGCCTCGTTCAAACCTCGCGGCGGGGACAGGAATGACTGGCTGCAGTCGCTGAAGAAAGACTCGGCCCTGCTCGGCGGGCTCGGCCTCAACGTCGAGAGCTTGCCGAAGCCGGTCAACAAGTTCGAACAGGGAAAGCTGATGTTGGGCGTCTCCGGCATGAAGGTCGTGGTCGGCGGTTACGTCGATGCGAGCTTCGACCTGCTTTTGGAAAACATGGAGGCGCCGAAGGTCAGCGGGTCCGCCGAAATCGACATTCGCGGCGCGGCGAAGGGGAAATTGACGTTCGACAATCCGGGCAACGTGCTTCGCGGCTCGGTCTCGCTGGCGGTAAATTTCAAATCCTTCAGCGGCGCCGTCATGGTCGCCTACCGGTCGGACGGCACGGTCGATATCTCGGGCAGCGCCGCCTACAGCGCCAACAAGCTGTCCGGCGAAATCCAGTTCGTCGCGACGGATTTGGACACGGCCAACAAGTTCGCCAAGGATGCGCTGGCCGCGGCCGGCGGGAAGGACAACGTCCAGAACGCGGGCCCGCCCAGTCCGGTGCCGGTGGCGAAGGAAGGCAAGAAGAAACGCGCGCTGGCGGCGACGGGCCGGCTGTCCTTCAATCTGACGACCTGGTTCGCGGGCGCCGTCAACGTCGTGGTCGACGGGAAGGGCGAGATAACCGTGATCGGCAAGATCGCGCCGCCCGGCGAGATCATCCTGTTCCCGGAGCGCGCCTGGAACAAGGAGATCGTGAAGTTCGAAGCCAGAGCCTATTACGGCATCCCCGTGGTGGGCAATTTGAACCTGTTCGCCAATATCAGCCTCGCTGCCATCGCCAAACTGGGCCCCGCGAGGCTCTACGCCATCGAAATTCTCGGCACCTACTCAACCGATCCGGAGATCCAGAAGGACATCCAGATTTCGGGATCGATCAACATTTCCGCCTATGGCGGCCTGCGGCTTCGCGCCGAAGGCGGGGCCGGGATCGAACTCCTCGCGCACGACCTCAAATTCGGCATCGGCCTGAATGCGGATGTCGGCGTCAAGGCCTATGCCGATGCAAGGCCGACGATCGGCTATCGCGATCCGGGCCTCTTCTACGTCAGCGGGACGCTCGACCTGGTGGCGCAGCCGATGCTCGGGCTCGGCGGCGAGTTCTTCATCGCGCTCGATGCGCCCTGGTTCTCGCCGCTGAGCGATAAGCGGTGGAGCTGGCCGCTGTTCTCGAAGGAATGGCCGCTCGGCGATCCGATCGGCATGAGCGCGACCCTCAAGGACTATGTGCTCGGCTCCGGCAAGGTTCCCGAGATCGAGTTGAAGCCGCCCGAATTCGATCCCTCGAAATTCATGACCAATATGGTGGACGACAAGCTGCCGGCCAAATCCGGCGGCGCAGGCAGCGGGCGCGGCACGTTCAAGGAGGATGGCTCAATCGCCAAGCCGGTGGTCAAGCCAAAACGGTCTCCGCCGACGACATCCGCGCCCGTAAACACCTCGAAGAAAGGCAAAAAGGCGGCGCTCGGCAAATCGGCGAGGCCTGACACCAAGGCAGCGAACGACGCGAAGAGCACCGCAATTCTCAAGAAGGCGGCCAAGCCGCTCACCGATCTGAAAGGCAGGGGCCCCGTGACGCGCGGCAGCCTGGATCAGGAGCTGGGGAAGATCAGGAAGCAGGTGAGCGGCATAGATTTCGGCGTGCGGTCGAGCGGCGCCAAATGGCTCGTCAGCCCAAAAGCGGGCGGTATGGCTGGGAAGGGTCTGGAGATTGGGGCGAAGAGCGAAGCCGGACCGGCCAAGGGCGAGAAGCCCAGCGACGGCGAGCTCGGCAAGACGGTGTCGTTCAGCGCGCCCGACGGCGGCCACAGAATCTATCTCGACCCGGCGGGGACGCCGATGCTGGCGAGCCAGGTCAAGCCGCTGACCACGCATTTGCGCGACTTCAAGACGGACGCGAAGCAGCTCGACGAGCCGGACAAGTCGGCGGTGACCGGAGCGATCACCACGGCGACGCCAATGGTCAAGACGATCGAGAAAAAGGCCAAGGAGGCCAAGAACAAGGCGATCGGCAACGCGGTCCGCGATCGGCTCGACACCGAGATCGAGGCCGAGGAGGAAAAGCTCCGCCCCCACCTGATCACGATCCTCGACAAGCTGCGAGTCCGGGTCCCGGCGAAGATCAAGAATCAGCCCTTCACCTTCGTCCGGGGCGCCAAGGCCGGGGTTCCCGAGCTCGCCCTCGAATATACGCGGCAGCTCAAGCGTCAGGAGGGGCAGATCAATGCGATGAGCGTCCATATCTGGATCGAGCGCCGCGCCCAGTTCGCGCAATTCTCCTCCCAGTTGGACGCGAAAACGCTCGACGCCCGCGCCCGCAAGCAGGCCCGGACGAGGATGGAGGACGCGATCACCGAGCGCCTGACCAAGCCGATGAACGCGCCCGCCAGCGATCCGGCGGTGGCTGCGCTCAACACGATGCCCGGCGCGCAGGCGATCGTCGCCTCGATCTTCAAAGATTTGTCGCCCACGACCCAGCGCCGCGGCCTCGCCCGCTCCACCGCGAGAGCCAAGGCCGAGGAAGGCATGCAAAACACGGCGATGCTGCACGAGCCCGACAAGGTCGCCGGCGGCCGTTACGAGAAGATCACGGACATCGGCCAGCTCGACGTCAACAACGATATCGGCGCCAACTGGGGTGGCAGGACGATCGGCCTGGCGGTCCGCAAGCCCATCGCCAAGAATCTGGAAAAGGCGATCACGGAAGAGATGAAACAGAAGAAGGTCAGCCGCGCATTCTGGAGAAAGGTCGGAATGGACGTGACCCTGACCTAGGAAGAGTGAAGGAGTTTCGACCCGTGCCATCCACCGACGCCAAAGCCTTTCGGGCCCGCCACAAGGCCGACGCCAGCTACCGTCCGTTCACGGACGCGGACCGCGAGCGGCTCGGCGATCGCCTGCCGACCGTGATGCGGGAGATCCTCGAGCAGGACGGCTGGTCATCTTACGACGACCAGGCGATGTGGCTGTGCGATCCCGACGACTGGAAGAAAGCCTGCCGCCCCTGGCTTCCGGACGAGTCTCGGGCCTGCGACGTCCTCGCCCGGTCGTCCTTCGGAGACCTGCTGGCGTGGGGCGGCGACAAGTTCTGGCTGGTCATGCCCCATTCCTCGACCCGGATCGCCCAGACCGCCGATCCGCGCTGGCTGTTCGGCGAGACTCTCCAGCGCGACGATTTCTATTTCAACGACGAGATCCCCGCCGACACCGCCGCCGCGCGCAAGGCCTGCGGGCCGCTCGGCTGGCAGCAGATGTACGATTACGATCCGCCGCTGGCCAATGGCGGAAGCCGCGAAAAGTCCAGGATCGGCCGCAGGGATGCGCGCAAGGCCCTTAGGGCGCTCGCCAAGCTTGCCCCGGTCCAGTCGGTCTATGGGTGAACCCGACATGGCGCCCCGCCTCTCCGCGACCATTCCCCGTCCATTCCTGCGATTTGAACTAGCCACCTGCGACCTTGCGAAACGCAAATCCGGGCAGATGCAGAACGTCGTTCGGGCCACCTTCACCGTCGCGCGCGCCGCCACGCCGGAATACTTTCTCAAAGCCGCCACCGCCGCGACCTTCATGTCGCGTTCCGCGCTCGAGCGGCCATTGGCGGCGGCAATCTGACATGGCGAGCCGGGCGCCCGCTTCGGCACCGGCGCCGCAGAGCGAAAGCGTTGTCGCGCCGACCCCGTCGCGCCATCGCGAGAACGCGCGGGTTCGCACCGCCCTCAAGGTCTCCTCGCCCACCGACGCCGCCGAGCGGGAGGCCGAAGCCACCGCCCGGCGGGTGATGCGGATGCCGGTCCCGGCCCGGATCGGCCCGATCCTCGCCCGCGCCCCGCTGCAGGCGGCACGGGCGCCGGCAGTGTCTGTGCCCCGCCCGCAGGCTCCGCCGGGCGCGGCCGCGCCTCCCCCCAGGGCGCGCCCGCCCGGAGAGACCAGCCCCGAGCTCGAGTCCGCGATCAAGAAGGAGAAAGGCGGCGGCCGCTCGCTCCCCGCCGACGTCGCCGGCTTCATGGCGCCGCGCTTCAAGGCCGATTTCAGCGGCGTGCGGATCCACACCGGCGGCCGCGCCGAGAATCTCGCGACCCGCCTCGGCGCCAAGGCCTTCACCTTCGGCCGCGACATCTTCTTCAACGCCGGGCAGTTCAAGCCCGATTCCCCGGAGGGTATGGAGCTCATCGCCCACGAGCTCACCCACACCATCCAGCAGCGCGAGGTCGTCCAGCGCGAGGTCCAGTCCGAGGCCGCGCCGGTGGCAGTGCGCGAGACGAGCCAGCCCCAGGT
Organism: Sphingomonadales bacterium; assembly: GCA_034668525.1. Taxonomy (GTDB): domain Bacteria; phylum Pseudomonadota; class Alphaproteobacteria; order Sphingomonadales; family Sphingomonadaceae; genus Allosphingosinicella. The sequence continues at coordinate 5,218 of JAXDPC010000322.1, read as the reverse complement.
CCAGCGGGGCATCGTCGGCGAGGCCCTCGACTGGATCGCCGACAAGGCCAACATGATCCCGGGCTACCGCCTGCTCACGATCGTGATCGGCCGCAACCCGATCAACATGTCGACCGTGTCGCGCAGCGGCGCGAACATCCTGCGCGCGCTTATCGAGTTCATTCCCGGCGGCGGGCTGATCGTCCAGGCGCTCGAGAATCACGGCGTCTTCGAGAAAGGCGGCAAGTTCATCGAGGAGCAGTTCGCCGCCTTGGGCGATCTCGGCGGCGCGATGCGCGATGCGCTGATGGAGTTCATCGATTCGCTCGGCTGGCGCGACATATTCCGTCTCGGCAGCCTGTGGAGCCGCGCCCAGCGTATCTTCACCGTCCCGGTGGAAAAGGCGATCAGCTTCGGGAAGAACCTCGTTTCCGGCATCGCCGAGATCGTCAAGGACGCGATCCTGAAGCCGCTCGGCCGCTGGGCCGCGGCCAACATACCGAAATGGGATCTGCTCGTCGGCGTGTTCGGCAAGAACCCGATCTCGGACGAGGGCGCGAGCCCGGCATCGGCGCTGATCGGCGGCTTCATGGAGCTGATCGGCCAGAAGGAGATCTGGGAGAATATCAAGAAGGGCAACGCCGTCGCCAAGGCCTGGGGCTGGTTCCAGGGCGCGATGTCGGGGGCGCTGGCGCTGGTCACCTCTATCCCCGGCCGGGTGATGGGCGTGATCCGCTCGCTGACCATCTTCGACATCGTCACCATCGCCGGCGCCTTCCGCAAGGTCTTCGGCGCGTTCGCAAGCTTCGTCGGCGATTTCATCCGCTGGGCCGGCGGCACGGTCGTCAGCCTGCTCGAAATCATCCTTTCCGTCGTCGCGCCGAGCGTGCTCCCTTATCTGAAAAAGGCGGGCGGGGCCTTCACGACGATCATCCGCAATCCGGTGGGCTTCGTGCGAACGCTGGTGCGCGCGGGCATATTGGGCTTCCGGCAGTTCGGCAGGAACTTCCTGACCCACCTGCAGGCGTCGCTGGTCGGCTGGCTGACCGGCGCTCTCGGCGGCACCGGAGTCTACATCCCGCAAGGGCTGAACCTGCGCGAGATCATCAAGTTCGTGCTGTCCGTGCTCGGCCTGACCTGGGTGAACATCCGCTCCAAGCTGGTGCGCGTGACCGGCGAGCCCACCGTGCGCGCGCTCGAGACCGGATTCGACCTTGTCCGCACCCTGGTCACCCAGGGACCCGCCGCCGCCTGGGAGAAGATCGCCGAGACTCTTGGGAACCTCAAGCAGATGGCGATTGACGCGATCATGGAGTTCGTGCGCAGCCGGGTGGTGCAGGCCGCGGTCACCCGGCTATGTTCGATGATCACCCCGGCCGGCGCGTTCATCCAGGCCATCATCGCGATCTACAACACGGTCATGTTCTTCGTGGAGCGGATCCGGCAGATCGCACAAGTCGCCGCCTCGTTCATCGACAGCATCGCCACGATTGCCTCGGGCAACGTCGCCCCGGCCGCCAACCGGGTCGAACAGACGATGGCCGGGCTGCTGACGCTGGTGATCAGCTTCTTGGCGCGGATCGCGGGGCTCGGCCGGGTCAGCGACGCGGTCACCGGCCTGATCGCCCGGATCCGCGCGCCGATCGACCGCGCGCTCGACCGGGTGGTGGAATGGATCGTCGCGCAGGCGCGGCGGCTGGGAAGGTTCGTCGCGCAGGCGGGCGTGCCGCACGACCCGGCACAGCGCGTGCAGCTGGGCGCCCGTGCGGGGCTCGCAATCGCCAACCGGTTCGCCGGACGGCGAGTCGGCGACGCGGTCCTGAGGCCGATGCTCGGGGCGGCTCGCGTCCGCTTCGGCCTCACCAGCCTCGAGCCCGTCCCCCATGGCCGCAAGTGGCGCATCGTCGCACGGATCAACCCGGAAGAGTGGCTGGATTCCAACGCCGACCTTGAAGCTCAGCCCCCCGGCGCGCACGAGGCTGCCGTTCAGCAACTGCTCGGCTTGCAGAACCGAGGAGGTCGCCAGATCGTGATTTCGCCAACGGCGACATACGGCGGCGATCTCGTCGCGAGGCTGTCACAGCTTCATCCCAGGCTCCTGCACCACAATCCTGAAGTGCGGGCCAATGCAGTCCGCGAAGCCAGGATGAAGGACAAGATCTGGCAGGTCCTGCAGGGCATGATCTACGCGCCGTTCGTCGAAGGGCAGCAAGCCGCCGTTGGGGCGTTGCGGGCCGCGGCCGCCGGCGAGCCCTTCCTCTACAGCCTGGAGAGGGGCGGGTCCCGTCTCGCCGAGCAGATTGCCCGTGGCACCGGTGCGGCGGTGGTCAGCATGCCGAAGGTGAATGTCACGCGGAGGAGGCCGAGCGGCCGCGAAGAAGTGGTCGAGTCGAAGACCGCGCATGTCGCAAGCCTGCGGGCGCGCATCGTCGCCGACCTGGCGGACGACCCTACCGTGACTCGCACGGTGACGATCACCGAGACCATGGTAGGTGGAGGTTCAACGGATGACTTGATCCATATGGTCAATGGACTGGCGACATCGGGAGATTATCCGAACGTCACCTGGAGGATTTTGCTTCTGCAGCAAACGACACAAACCGCCAACGCCCGCGGCATACTCGAAATACGGGAGAAGATGATAGCAGTTCCGGACAAGACAAAGCTGATCGCCGCCTCCACTCCATACATATTGGGAGAAGATGTGGGCTACCAATCCAATCGGGCGCTGGCCACCTCCAAGTCCCCGATCATATTGTACAAGCCAACGGAGAATACGATGTACGCCTACCAGATCGTACCTTTGGGCGCCACGACCTCGGCCGATGTCATATCCGACCTTGTCTCGGGCAAGTATAGCGGTCGTCTCCCCCACGTATTATAGGATCCCACATGAGCACCAGTGACCTCATCCATATCGCCAGCGCGGGAGATGCCAACGCTGTCGAGAAATTGCGGAGCACTGCCTTGGCGTATCTGGATCAACTATACGACCAAGGAAAACTGGCAGGTTACTGGCTTGGGGCCGTGCAGGGGCCCGAGGAAGCGAAGTATAACTTCATCGATCCGGACTGCCTGGACATGGTGGAGCGGCGCTATCCCTTCCTCTATGCGAGGGTCAACGTGACGCAGGAAGCGGGCACGCCCGCCGCACTCGCGACGCTCCACGAACTCGGCTTCGTCGTGGCATTCTGATGATCGCCCCCCGCATCTCCGCGATCATGCCCACCGCCGACCGGCGGCGTTTCGTGCCCTTTGCGATCGCCGCCTTCCTCGCCCAGGGCCGCGACGATGCCGAGCTCGTCATCCTCGACGACGGCGCCGATCCGGTCGCCGACCTCGTCCCCCCGGACCCGCGCATCCGCTACGTCCGCGACACGCTTCGCCGCGCCGTCGGCGACAAGCGCAACCGTCTCTGCGAGCTCGCCCGCGGCGAGATCCTGCTCCACTGGGACGACGACGACTGGCACGCCCCGGACCGGATCGCCCGCCAGGTCGCGGCGATGGACTCCACCGCCGCCGACATATGCGGCCTCGACCGGGTCATCTTCCTCTCCGACGACGGCGAGCAGGCCTGGGACTATGTCTATCGCGGCCGCCAGCGCTGGGTGTGCGGGGGCAGCATGGCCTATCGCCGGGCCTTCTGGGAGCGCCATCCTTTTCCCGCGGTGCGCAGCGGCGAGGACACGCGCTGGGTGTTCAGCGCCGCCACCGCCTCGGTCCATGTAATGGACGCGCCCGACATCTTCGTCGGCCGGGTCCACGCCGGCAATACCAGCCCCAAGCGCACCAGGGGCGGCTTCTATCATGCCCGCGACCCTGCCCCGGTGCGAGCGATGGTCGCCGGTTTCTCGCGACCGGAGACGAGCTTGCCGGCGCGGCGGTCGGCCGGGCTGAGGGTCCGCATCGGAATCCATGTCTCCTCCCGCGAGCAGGATCTGGTCGCGACCTTGCGCGCGTTGCACGAAAACACGTCGCGGCCGCTCGAACTTGTGGTGCTCGACGATCGCGCTCCCGGCGAGGCGGATGGAAACGGGCCGACGGCCGCCGCATTTCCGCAGCTTCGCCATTGCCGGATACCGGCCCCCGGCGGCGCGCCCGCCTGTTTCAACCAGCTGGTCGGCGCGGCTGCGGATATCTATGTCTTTCTTGAAGCCGGAGCGTTGCCGGCTCCCGACTGGCTCGAACTGCTCCTCGGCGCGCTCGAAGCGGATTCCGCCAACGGGCTTGCCGGACCTTCGACCAACCGGTCCTGGAACGAGCAGGGCGTCTCGCCGGGTTGCGGCGCGACTGCGGGCGATCTGAGGCGACAGGCAAGGGACCTGCTGCACCGCCATGGGCAGGGCTGGCGCTCGATGGCGCCGCTCTACTCGCTCGCGGACTTCTGTCTGGCGGTGCGCAAGGAAGTGGTGGCTGCGATCGGCGGCGCCGACCCCGTCTATGGACGGGGGCCCTGCTGGGAGATGGACTATGGGGTGCGGGCCGCCCGCGCAGGTTTCGCGTCGGTTTGGGCGCAGGCCGCCTATGTTCATCGTTCCCCCTTCTCCACCGAGCGCGCGGCGAACGAGCAGCGCCGGTTCGAGGCCAACAAGCGCGCCTACCAGGATCGTTTCTGCGGCCGCCGCTTTGGCCCGGCGGGGCGGGGAGCGCTCTATCGCGATCATTGCCGCGGCGACGATTGCCCGAATTTCGCGCCGGCCGCGATCACCCTTTCCCTGCCGCTGCCGGCGGCCCAGGAGGAAGCGTGCCCGCTGGTGCCGGAACCACCGCTGATCAGTTGCATCATGCCGACCCAGGGACGGCCGGCGTTCGTCGCGCAAGCCATCGCTTATTTCCAGCGCCAGGACTATCCGGCCCGGGAGCTGGTCATCGTCCACCATGACGATTCCGATCTGCCGGACGCCGCCGCCGCCCCCGGCATCCGGCTCGTCCGGACCAGCCAGGCCAGCATCGGCGGCATGCGCAATGCCGCCGTCGAGGCGGCGCGCGGCGACATCATCGTCCATTGGGACGACGACGATTGGCACGGCCCCCGACGCCTCAGCCGTCAGGCGGATCCGATCCTGCAGGGCATCGCCGACGTCACCGGCTTCAACGACACATTGTTCATGAGCGTGGCGACGCGCGAATTCTGGTCGGTGTCGCCGGGGCTCTACGCCAGGCTGTTCGTCGAGAACATCCACGGTGGCACGATGATGTTCCGGCGGGAAATCTGGCGGCGAAGCGGACCCTATCCCTC